>JAFRLP010000317.1 GCA_017431185.1 Victivallales bacterium
AACGGGAAATACATCCTGGAGGGAGACAAACTCTACGCCAGCATCAGCGACTCCGCGCTGAAGCCCGCGTCCGCCGCCAAACCCGAACTGCATCGGAAATACATCGACATCCAGTACGTCATCTCCGGCACCGACCGCATTGGCTGGAGTCCCCTCTGCGGACTGGGGCATATCGGCCCCTTTGACGAAAAAGCCGACTTCGGCCTGGCGGACGACCGCCCGCAGTCCTGGCTCGAAGTGCGCCCTGGCTGCTTTGTCATTCTTTTCCCGGAGGATGCCCACGCACCCTGCGTCGGCGAAGGCGTCGTCCGCAAAGTGGTCATCAAAGTCGCGGTGTGATTCCAATCCAAATTGCCGCTGTTTTTCTTTTTTTTGATTTTTTCTGTAGTTTCGGATTGCAAAGCCGAAGAAAACAGGTATATTTAGCGATGCCGTGTTGTCTGTTTTGGATCCCGTGCGGCAGGGAAGTTGTGAACCGGGTCAGATGGGGAACCAAGCAGCCCTAAGCAGCCGACCTGGGCGCCGGGGCACTCCAGGGCAGACGGCACGGTTTTTTTGTAGCGTGTCCCTTCTTCGAACGCCGGGGGTGGAAAAATGGCGTATCAGGTATTGGCCCGCAAATGGCGTCCGCAGACTTTCGCGGAAGTGGTTGGGCAGGAACATATCACCAGGACCCTGAAGAATGCGATTGTGCATAATCGCGTGGGCAGCGCCTACCTGTTTGTCGGTTCGCGGGGAATCGGCAAAACCACCAGCGCGCGTATCTTTGCCAAGGCGCTGAACTGCACGGAAAGCAAAGACGGCGAGCCCTGCTGCCATTGCCAGAACTGCCGTGAAATCGCCAGCGGGAACTCGATGGATGTCATTGAGATTGACGGGGCCTCCCACAACAAGGTCGAGGACATCCGCGACATCCGCGACAATGTTCAGTACTCCCCCACGCACGGCAAATACAAAATCTACATCATCGACGAGGTTCACATGCTCACGCCGCAGGCGTGGAATGCCCTGCTCAAAACGCTGGAGGAGCCACCGCCCCATGTCAAGTTCCTCTTCGCCACCACCGAGCCTCACAAAGTCCTGCCAACCATCATCTCGCGTTGCCAGCGCTTTGACCTGAAACGCATCGCCGCACCGCTGATTGTGGGCCGCCTCCGCCAAATAGCCAATGGCGAGCACATCGGCATTGATGACGCGGCGCTCGCCGCCATTGCCCGCGCCGCTGATGGAGGAATGCGGGACGCCCAGTCCATCTTCGATGAAATCATCGCCTTCTGCGGGGGAACAGCGGAAGGGGAAACCATCCACGAACAGGATGTCATTGATGTGTTCGGCCTGGCCTCAGGCATGGAACTGCGGGAAATCGCCTCCGCCATCTTCGCCAATGACCTCAACCACGCCCTGCGCATCGTCCAGAAACTCTCCGACAGCGGACGGGATCTGGAACGGCTGTACGCTGACCTGATCTCCTATGTCCGCAACCTGATGGTTGCCGCGCTTTGCAGGGACGCATCATCGCTTCTTGAGGTCAGCGACAGCGAACTCGCCGATTTGGCGGCCATCGGCAAAAGCCTCGACCCGCAGACCGTTCAGCGCGTGCTGGAAAATCTCATCGCCCACGAATGGAACTTCCGCTCCGCAATCAACAAACGAATTTATCTGGAGGCCACGCTGGCCAGGATTATGCTGGACGCGCATTCCGTCCAACTCAACGACATCTTCACCCACTTGAATCGAATCTCTGGCCTTCTGCCCAAGGACTCCATCCCCGAGCCTCACCGCCCTGCCCCCTTTCCCGAACTGACCAAGGCCCCCCCGACACAGGCTGTCTCACAGACGCCTGCCCCCCAGCCCGTGGAGGTGAAGCCCGTGGTGGCGAAGCCGGACGAGCAGCCGACGCCGCAGCCAGTGGAGGAACCGACCGCACCACAGCCCGTGCCGCAGCCTGTCGATGCGCAGCCTGTGGAGGAACCGCCCGTGCAGCCTGCCCCCCAGCCTGTGGAGGAGCCGACCGCACCACAGCCCGTGCCGCAGCCAGTCGATGCGCAGCCAGTGGAGGAACCGCCCGTGCAGCCTGCCCCCCAGCCCGTGGAGGTGAAGCCGGACGAGCAGCCCGTGCCGCAGCCTGTGGAGGAGCCGACCGCACCACAGCCCGTGCCGCAGCCTGTCGCACCACAGCCGCCCAAGCCGCAGCCTGAGCAGACTGCAACGGCGGAAGGCGCTGCACCGCTTTCGGAGAACGACCTTCTCATGGCGGCCTCCAATCCATGCACTTGTGACATGGACGAGGATAATTCGGCCATGCCCGATGAACTGGAGGACATTGACAGCATGGCTGAAACCATCACACCTGAAATCGCACTGGACAGGGTGATTGAGCAATGCGCCAACCTGCCTGGAGAATCCTCCCGGCTGAGTGACCTTCTGGGGACTCTGCAGCCTCGGAAACTTGACCCCAAGGGGCTTTTGCTCACATACGAGCCGCGTCAATTCAAACAGGCGGATTTGGATCTGCTCAAAAGCCACCAGACCCAATCTCAACTCGATGCGGCCATGCGCGCCCTGAAACTCGCCGGCCATGTAACCATACAACTAGACCAATCCAGCGGAGACGGAAAAAAGCAATACCATACCGCCAGTTTCATGGAACGGCAGCGCATCGCCGGCAACCCCTTCATCCAAAAGATGAATCAACTGCTGAACGCCGAACTGGTGGATGTGCGCATCCCCGACGCCCCCCAATAGACAATGCCAGAAACCAGCCCCTATCCGGAGCCGCTGCAACGGGTGCTCCATCATTTCAGCCGCCTTCCCGGCATTGGCCGCCGCACGGCTGAACGCCTGGCGCTCGCCCTGATGTCCTGGAAGCCCCAGGACGTGGCGCAATTCGCCCAGGAACTGGCGGCCTTGCGTGACCAGGTGACCCGGTGCCCAGTCTGCGGCAATTTTTCGCAGGACAATGCCCCTTGCGGCATCTGCGCCGCGCCTGAACGCCAGCGCGATATCGTCTGTGTGGTTGAACAGGCCACCCAAATCGTCACCTTCGAGAAATCGGGTTGCTTCCATGGCCTCTATCACGTCCTGAACGGCAAACTGGCCCCTCTCAACGGAGTCGGTCCCGACGACCTCCGCATCGCCGAACTTCAGCAACGGGTGGCTGACGGCGGCATCCAGGAACTGGTCATCGCCACCACGCCCGATTTGGAAGGTGAGGCCACCGCCCACTACCTCGCCCAACTTTTTGAGAACTGCAATCTCACCATCACCCGAATCGCAGCCGGCGTCCCTGTCGGCGCAGACCTCTCCTTTGCGGATGCAGCCACGCTCGCCAGCGCATTGGCGGGACGGCGCACCTTCCGCTAACACTCCCGTGACTGTTCTGCACCCGCCTGTCTTGACACCTCCGTAACCAGACTTGCCACTTGAGATTGACATGCCAATCGTGAGCCCCCAACCTGCCCGCGAGGCATCAGGCCTCGCGGATTGAAGCAGCCTGTGGCTCTGGATCAATAAACTCCCGTGATACGAGCAATCCTGAAATTCCTTGCCTCTCTTCTTCTCTACTGGCTAGCAGTGACTTTGTTGCTGACCTTTGTCTCCAATGCGGGGCACATCTTTCAGAATGACGCGGCCATTGTGGGGGGGATTGCCTTCGTTGCTGGCCTATTGCTGTTCAGCTGCCGCCGTTTTCGGCTGGAGCCAGTCTATGTGTTCGGGCATGAGATGACCCATTACCTGGCGGCCAAACTCTTCCGCCTCAAGACCGGCAGGATTCACATTGGCATGAGGGAAGGCTATGTGGAAATCGTCAACGCGAACATCTGGACAATTCTGGCGCCTTATTTTGTGCCATTCTATCTGGTGGTCGCCATGGGCGTTCTGGGGATGACGCAATTCTTCTGGTATCCCACACCCAGGGAGGGCGTGCTGATTTTCGCGGCGGCAGTCGGCCTGACATACGCCTATCACTGCGTAATGACCACCGTGGCCATCTCCCACACGCAATCAGACCTGGCCAGGCATGGCCCGGTGTTCTCGCTCTCCCTCATCCTGACCTGCAACGCCTTCTTCCTGCTTCTGGCCATGATGCTGGTGACAGGAAGGTGGTGTGCGACCTGGCATGCCTTTTCCGACCTGGCGCTGCTCCAGTTCCAATGGCTTCTCCATACCATTCAACGTATTTAAACCACATCCAAAATGAGCAAGAAACGCCTTTTCATGTACGCGGTTCCGCCCCTTCTGGTGGCGGGCCTCGTCGCCTATGTCCTATATTTTCGCACACCGTCGGGGGGAGAGCATCCCGCATTGCTGCCGAAACCGCCTGAGACAGCCATTCCCCGCGCCCCATCACGTCCCGCCGTCCAGCCACCACGTCCGCAGGGCAATCAGCCTTCCACCAAAGTGGAGGACATTGACCTGGAGAAGACCCTGGCGGGCGAACAGCCGCCTCCGGACCCCTTCGAGGTACTGCACAATTTCTCCGCCGTCAAAGCCTGGAAACTGCTGATGAGCAGCGCACTCCTCAAGGCGGTCACCATCTGCCTGGACGAAATCAGCCAGGGGGAACGCCCTGTCCGCTCATTGTCCCCCTATCGCTCCCAGGAACCATTCACAGCCACCCAGTACTCGGATGGCTACTGGTATATGGACGACAACTGCGCCAACCGGTACACCGACCTGGTTGACCTCTACTGTGCCCAGAACGCAGCCAAAATCGGCTCCGCCTGGACAGTCGGCGAGCGGATTCTGCAATTCCAGCTCAACGCGCTGGGCTACCGTGACAAGAAAGCGCGCGATGTCGTCGTCGAAGCCATCAACATGCTGCGGGCGACTCCCGTTCTGCCGAAAAACCCGCCCATGGTCAAACTGGACGACGGGCTCTTCCACTGGCAAGACCCAGAACTTGAGAAACTCGCCCCCGTCCAGAAACTTCTCTTGCGCATGGGGCCGCACAACGCCGCCCGCATCCGCCAGCAGACCGAGGCCATCTTCGAGGCCACCGGCATCCAATAAGAAGACACCGGGCCCTTTTCAGCGCTTTCATCGGGTTGTCAACTTGATTTTTGAGCGAAAACGGTCAAAGCATTCTTTCCGCAGATTCAAGTCTGCCCACAGAGTTGAGCGGCCTCTGTCGTTTGAAGTTGCCTGAGATTCTGAATACATACCATACAAACCAATTTTGGAGAAAAGCATGAAAGTCAAAATCATTCTGAGCGTGTTGGCGGTCGTGATTGTCGTGGGTGCGCTGGTCTATCGCAGACACAGGCTTGCCTTGGAAGAGGAGAATGCGCAGTTTGCCTCCGGAAACGGGCGGCTTGAGGCCACGGAAATCTACATCTCGGCGAAACTGGCTGGACGCATTGACGAGATAATGGTCGATGAGGGGGACTTTGTCAAGGAGAACCAGCGCCTCGTGCAAATGCAGTTGAATGTGCTGAACGCGGAGTTGGCGCAGGCGGAGGCCAAGAAGAACCAGGCGCAGACCTCCGAAGTCAGCGCCAATGCACTCATCAATGTCCGTGAATGCGAAGTCGCCGCAGCCAATGCGGACGCCGCCGAGAAGAAAAGCATTATGGATGCGGCGCAGAAACGCTATGGCCGCACGGAGGCTCTTCACAAGCAGGAAGTCTTCTCCGACCAGAAATTCGATGACGACAAGGCAAACTATCTCTCCTCCAAGGCGGCCTATGAATCGGCGGAGGCCGCCATCAAACAGGCGGAGGCAAACGTGGCGGTCGCCAAAGCCGACGCCCTGGGCGCAAAGGCCGCCGTGATGGCCGCCGACGCCGACATCGCCCGCATCAAGGCGGACATCGACGACTCACTGCTGGTCTCCCCGCGCAAGGGACGCATCCAGTACCGCCTCGCGCAGAAAGGCGAGGTTCTCTCCGCTGGCGGGCGCGTCCTGAACCTGGTCGATTTGACGGACATCTACATGACATTCTATCTTCCCGAACGCACTGCCGGCAAGGTGAAAATCGGAGCCGACGTCAGGATTGTCCTGGACGCCATTCCCGAATACCCCGTGCCAGCCGTCGTCTCATACGTGGCCAGCACCGCGCAGTTCACCCCGAAGACGGTGGAGACGCAGATTGAGCGCCAGAAACTGATGTTCCGCATCAAGGCGCGCATCGACCCCGAACTGCTTGACAAATACATCGAGTACGTGAAGACTGGTCTGCCAGGCGTCGCCTGGGTTAAACTGGATGCCAACGCAGCGTGGCCGGAGCATCTGAAGACCTACAAGGAAAGGACGGGGGAACCGCTGAAAAAATGATATGCACTGCGTCCGCCACGATACACTCACCATTATGAATCCAGCCCAACCTGTTGAGGAACCCATTGTACGCATCCAGGATGTCTCCCTGTCCTACGGAAAAGTGGAGGCGCTTCACCATCTGTCCCTGGATGTGCCGTCGCACACGCTGGTGGGTCTCATAGGGCCTGACGGCGTCGGGAAGTCCAGCATGCTTTCCCTGGTCACGGGCGCCCATGCCATGCCTCCCCAGGGAAGCCTGTTCGTGCTGGGAGGCGACATGAGGGACAAGGCGCACAGGGATAAGGTCTGCCCCAAAATCGCCTATATGCCGCAGGGTCTCGGCAAAAATCTCTATTTCACGCTGACGGTGGAGGAGAACCTCCAGTTCTTTGCGCGGCTCTTCGGGCACAATGCCGCAGAACGCCGCCGCAGAATCGACCACCTGACGAAGAGCACAGGACTCTATAAGTTCCTAGACCGTCCCGCAGGAAAACTGTCAGGCGGTATGAAGCAGAAACTCGGTCTATGCTGCTCGCTGATCCATGACCCGGACCTGCTGGTGCTTGATGAACCCACGACTGGCGTGGACCCCCTCGCTCGCCGACAGTTCTGGGACCTGGTTGACAACGTCCGTGCCGAACAGCCCGACATGGGCGTCATTGTGGCGACGGCCTACATGGACGAGGCGCAGCGCTTCGACTGGCTGGTCGCCATGGATGACGGTCAGGTTCTGGCCACAGGCACGCCCAAGGAGATTCTGGAGCGCACACAGCGCGACAATCTCGATTCCGCCTTCATTCAACTCCTGCCGGAGAGCAAGCGCCAGCAGCACAGGGAACTGACGGTGCCGCCGCTGGAACTGACAGCGGGCGAGGAATACTCCATCGAGGCGGATGGCCTGACCAAGCGCTTCGGCTCGTTCACCGCAGTTGACCACGTGAGCTTCAAAATACGCCGTGGCGAGATATTCGGTTTTCTGGGGTCCAACGGCTGCGGCAAGACCACGACAATGCGGATGCTGACTGGTCTGCTCCCCGCAACCGAAGGCGAGGCCAAGCTCTTCGGCAAGCCTGTCGGAGATGACAGCATGGCCGTGCGCCAGAACCTCGGCTACATGACGCAGCTCTTCTCGCTCTACAGCGAACTGACTGTACGCCAGAACCTGGAACTGTATGCGAAACTCTACCGCATCCCGAGAGATGAGGTGGAGGAACGTGTGCAGGAGATGATGAAGCGCTTCCAACTGGAGCCATACGAGAAAATCACGCCCGCCTCCCTGCCGCTTGGCTTGAAGCAGCGCCTTTCCCTGGCCGCGGCAGCCATACACCGCCCTCAGATTCTGATATTGGACGAACCTACCTCGGGCGTTGACCCTGTCGCGCGTGACGGCTTCTGGGAACTCATCATCGAACTCTCCCGCAGGGACAAGGTCACCATATTCATCACAACGCACTTCATGAACGAGGCCGCCCGCTGCGACCGAATCTCGCTGATGCACGCGGGAAAGTCGCTGGCCTGCGGGACGCCGGCGGAACTGATCGAGGAACGCAAGGCCCCCACTCTGGAGGACGCCTTCATCGGATACTTGCAGGACGCTGACCCGACCTCCAATGCGCTGGGGGCAAGGCATGAGGCGGTCTCCGCCCAAGCCCCGGCGCCGGTTGAAGACGAAGCCCAGCCCCAAAACGAAGGCCTGCTTCGCCGCTTTTTCAGAAAATACTTCAACTGGCAGCGGCTCTACACCTGCAGTTGGCGCGAGACACTGGAGCTTACCCGGGATCCAATCCGCCTGACGCTGGCAATATTCGGCGCGCTGCTCCTTATGCTCGTGATGGGCTACGGCATCAACTTGGACGTGGAGAACCTCTCCTTCGCCGTGCTGGACAATGACGGCAGCCAGTTGAGCATGGACTATGCCCTGAACATCTCCGGCTCCAGATACTTCTCCGAAAAGCCCCCCGTCCTGAACCACTCCGAGATTGACCGACGCATGAAAAGCGGCGAACTGAGCCTGGTGGTGGAGATACCGCCTCAATTCGGCAAGCAGGTGGCGCAGGGCCACTCTCCCGAAATCGCCTTCTGGGTGGATGGCGCAATGCCCTCCCGCGCCGAAACCATCAATGGATATGTGAAGGGACTTCATGCCAAATGGCTTGAGTCCAAGGAATTGAATGGGGTCGGCGCCTCCATGGTCTCGATCGAGACACGAAACCGCTACAACCCAGACGTGATGAGCCTGCCCGCCATGGTTCCCGCCGTCATTCCCATCCTGCTGCTGATGGTGCCAGCCATTCTGGCGGCTCTGGCCGTTGTTCGGGAAAAGGAGATGGGTTCCATCATCAACCTCTATGTGACGCCGTTGAGCCGGGGAGAATTCCTGATTGGAAAACAGCTCCCCTACATCCTGTTTTCCACGCTGAGCTTCATCATCATGCTGCTGATGGCGGTCTTTGTGTTTGACGTGCCCGTCAAGGGAAGCCTTCTTGCCTTGGTGACAGGCCTGTTCATCTACTGCATCATCTCCACGGGCATGGGCCTGCTCTTCTCCGCCATCACACGCAGCCAGATTGCCGTGATTTTCATGACGATGATAGGCACCCTGCTGCCCGCGCAGTCCATGTGCGGGCTGATGAATCCGGTCTCCACCCAGGAGGGGGTGGCGCGAATCGTCGGTGAAATCTACCCGACAACGCATGCCCTCCTCATCTGCCGAGGCGTCTTCAACAAGGCCCTTGACTTCAAGGACCTGACGTTGCCGTTCATCTTCTTGCTGCTCACGGTGCCAATCATCCTGAGCATTGGCATTCTCCTTCTCAAAAAGCAGGAGGCATAAGCATGTGGCAGACCATCAAGAACATCCATGACCTTGGGATAAAGGAGTTGCGCGGGCTGTTGAGCGACTGGCTGATGCTGCTGCTCATCATCTATTCCTTCACCATGGCCATCTACGTCACCGCCAACGCCTACCCGGACTCCCTTTCCAAGGCGGCCGTCGCCATTGTTGACGAGGACAACTCGCAGTTGACGAAACGC
>JAFRLP010000318.1 GCA_017431185.1 Victivallales bacterium
CGTTCTCGTCATCGTCCTCGGCGTCCACAAACACCTCACAGTCAGGCACGCCCGCCTCGGCAAGGACATCCTTGTCGGTGCAGTCGCCGATGATGACGCGCACCTGCTGCGACACCCTCTCAATGAAGTCATTGCCCTGCACCTCGTCTCTGGTCACCAGCGTGACCTCCATGCCCTGGGCCAAAGCCTCGTTGGCCACGTATTCCCCCAGCAGGGTCGCGCCTGCGATGACGACCCGCCGCGAGGTTGGCGTCTCCCCCTCCTCCAGACTGTTCAGGAAACGCTCCACCGCCTCACGCGGGCCGGCCACATACACGCAGTCGCCAGACTCCAGCACGGTCTTGCCGTTGGGGGTGCGCAGACGACGGCGGCGCACCAGCGCGGCAAAGCGGATGCTGGCCAGCAGTTCCTTGTCAGGCAACTCCTCCAGTTTCTTTCCCGACAAGGGCGAGTCCTGTGGAATGCGGATGGCGACCATCGCGGCCTGGGGATTGGAGAAATCGATGTCGTCAAGCACGGCAGGATGGCGCAGCACACCGAAGACCCGCCGGGCGCACTCCCAGGCGGAGGAGACCACCTGGTCAATGCCGTAAAGCGCGGGTGTCACGCCATCCTCCTCCGAAAAGGAGTTCTTCGAGTAGATGCGGCAAATGGTGTTCTTGACGCCAAGTTGCCTGGCCAGCAGACAGGCCATCATATTGGAGGCCTGGTCTCCGCTCACGGCCAGAAGCAACTCCGTTCCAGGCCCGCAGGCGCGCTTCATCAGCGCGATGTTGGTGGCCTCACCCTGCATGACCATCACATCCAGTTTACTGCGGATGTAGTCGAATCCATTCCGGGAGGAATCGACCACCACGACGTCATGCCGGGCGGCGCAGAGCCGCTCCGCCAGCAATTGTCCTAGTTCCCCTGCGCCAATTATCGTGATTTTCATGTTCAGCCCATGGTGTTTGCCTGCGTCTTCCGGCCAGGCAGGAGCCTGCCCGCCATCGCGTAAATGTCCACCGCCTGGCGAATCTGGGCGACTGGCGCGT
Organism: Victivallales bacterium; assembly: GCA_017431185.1. The sequence continues at coordinate 1,035 of JAFRLP010000318.1, forward strand.
ATTCCACCGCCCCATGGGCGTTGGCAATGTCCCCGGGGCCAAGCACCACGCAGGGGAAGCCCATCGCGGAGATGTTTCCGCCATCCGTGCAGTACGCCACCGAAATGGGTTCCGGCGGGTTGCCGGACTCCCTGACGGCGTGGCAGACCGCCTGCACGAAGGGATGGGACACGGGCGTCCCCATCGCATGGGAGCCATGCTGGTAGGTGATTTCCACAGGGAAGCCCAGCGCATCCGTGGCGTCCTCCGCCAACCTTTGCAGGAACGGCAGATACTCTGGCACCTCCGGCAGCAAGCGGATATCGCACTCCACCTCGCAAAGGTCCGGCACGATGTTCCCCTTGCGCCCGCCATGGATGACATTGGCGCCAAAGGTGCATCCGCGAGTGAAATTGGGGCTGGTGATCGCCTCGATGCGCGGACGCGCCACCTCGTCCAGCCACACCACCAGACGGGCGGCCTTCACAATGGCGTTATCCCCCAGTTCGGGGCGTGAGCCATGGGCGGATTTGCCACGGCAGGCAAAGCGCACTGAGACATGGTTCTTGTGGAAAACCACCGGCAGGCAGGAGGTCGGCTCCCCGACCATAAAGCCGTCACAGCGGTATTTGCCCAAGTCCAGCAGCGCGGAGCCCTGGCAGCCTGTCTCCTCCGACGAGGTGGCCACAAACAGTATGCTCACGGGAATCTGCTCTTGAATGAGTTTCTCGCTGGCCTTCAGCATGGCGGCCAGTGCGCATTTGGTGTCGGCTGACCCGCGCCCGTAGATCAATCCGTCCTTGATGACTGGCTCAAAGGGCGGGATGGTCATGTTGTCCGTGCCCACCGTGTCCAAATGGGCATTGTAGCCGATGGTCGGAGCCCCTGGAACGCCACAGTCACGGAAGCCGATGACATTGGGGCGATGCGGGGCGATGAACTGCTCCTCAATGCCAAAGCCCATTTCGTTCAGGCAACGCTCGACGATGAGGGACATCGCCTCCTCAGTGGCGATGCGTTCCACCTGCGCCTCCAACGGAGCCGTGTTACGGCTATCCGTCCGAATCATTTCCGCAAGCAAATCAATGACGTCAGGCAGCATTTTCAATGGTCGGCTGAAGATGGTTGGGAGATGCGCTGGGCAAGCAGCAGGGCCAGCCGCTTCAAAGCCTGGTTGTAGGCGATGACCAAAGAATCGACGGACTTGCCATCCCACTCCTGCTCAAAGTCGAACCGGACAGTCAAGTTCCCTCCGCTCGTCAAGGAGAGCCTGGCAACCCCCGCCACTTGAATCGACTGTCGGTTTTCGGGGGCAAACCGGGAAAACCAAAGTTGGTCAACGCTGGCGACTGCCCCGGCGTCCGGCGCAGCCAACGCAATGAGGTTGAGGGCCAGAACTTCCCGCATCATATCCGGCAGTGGCGACGCCCAGCGCGCACGCTCATCCACCGCGCTGACCTGACTTTTGGCGCCCCGCATCATCGGTGTCGCCGAATCCAGATACCTGGGCAACCGAATCTCACCTCCCGGAAACGCAGAACGCCCCATGGTGACCAACGGCAAAGGCTGGGCTGGCGCCTCCGTCTGTGCATCCAACAGATACTGACGGGGACGCACTCCAGAGGAAATGCAACCGCACAGCACCACCGACAAAGCAAGGAATAACGACTTCTTCATATCTCACCTGATGTTCAACGCCATTGCACACACTTGTGCGCATCACAAGACAAATATACAGCATCATCCCAGGGAAATCAAATCCAACAGCCGTGATTCGGTCATTCTGTCATTCCATAGGCCCGCACAGGTAATCCCTCCTATGAAACACGCCGTGTTTCCTGCGTTGTGTTGACGGCGGCGAGGACGCCGCCGCTACCATCGAAAGAGTGCGCGGCTTCGAGCAAAATCTGAAACTTGTGCTATTGTATGCGATGGGAAGAAAGGATTCCGGGCTGATGAGGCGCATTCTCGCCGAGGAGCCGGGCTTCAGGAGGGTGCCCCACCATGTGGTGGAACTCATCAAGGCTTTGTTTCACACCAACATCCAAATCCCAGAAAACAAGGAGGACATTGACATGTGCCTGGCTGAAGAACAGATGATTGAAGAGGGCAGGACAGAGGGCATGGAAAAAGGCAGGGCAAAAGGTCTGCAGGAGGGCGCAGAGCGGCACATTCAGGTGTGCAGGAAGAACAACTTGCCGCAGACTAAAATCCTTTCCGTCCTGAAGACCGTGTTTCTGCTTTCTGACCAAACGGCCACGGATTTGCTCAAGAGGGCATAGCGTACTTGGCGCACTCCCCAGGCAATTCCGTGCCTGCGCCTATGGCGAGGGCGCCTCGGCGGAAGACGGATTATTCCCGCCTCCCTTGCGGAAGATGACGGGGGACTTTCCCGTCCATTTGCGGAATTGACGATTGAACTGCGCAATGCTGTGGAATCCGCAGGCATAGGAGACGGCGGTGACGGACAGGTCTGTCTTCCGCAGAAGGTCGCAGGCCTGCGAGACACGGTAACTGTTCAAATAGGCGATGGGGGAACGTCCTGTCTGCTCGGCGAATTTGTGCAGAAAATGGCTGCGGCTCATGCCGATGGCGCGGGCGATTCCCGCGACAGTCAGTCTGCGGGTGTAGTTCTGCTGGATATACTGCTCCGCCTTCTCAATGGCGTCGGAATGCGACACGGATTCGAGGAACTGGATTCGTCCGTAGGATTCGCAAATGTAGGCTCCCAGTTTCTGCACCAGTTCAATCAGCCCCTCTTCCTCCTCCTCCGTGAGCCGACGGGTCTGGTGGTAATGTTCGGCCAGTTCCGGCAAACTCATTCCAAAGCCGGGAAACTGCGCCAGGACCGCCTGCATATCCTCCTGCGTGGGCATCTCCCGCAGATACTGGCCAATGCAGAGACTGCCCAGATAGGTGCCATCCACCACAATCGGAATGACCGCATCGTAGAAGCCAAGCCGGCAGGCAGTCACCACGGGAAGCCCCGTCCGAATGGCCTCCTTGACCCGCCACTCGTCCAACTGCCTGCAATGCCGGACGCCCTCGGGACACTCCATCATGCGGATGCACAGCGGATTGACGTGAGACAGCCCGCATACGGTGAAAGTACGATTGTCAGGCGGCATCCAGTCCAACGGCAGGTGAAGCAGCTTGTAGAACGCCTTGTGATACTCCAGAAGAAGCCGTTTGTCGGAAATGTCGTGGGCGGATGGGTGGTTGGCCATGGTTAGAACAGATTTTTGCAAAAAAGAATTATCTGCGCAAAATATAACACTATCCGCGTGGTTTTTCAAAAGGAAATGGTGTATAATTTCAGCAGTTTCCACAATTGCATTGAACGAACAACAGCATTGAACATGACGAACCCATTCTACTTCTGCATGACCGTGGACGACGTCGCTTTGAGGGACTGGTCCACGCCGGAGCATCTGGAGAGACTGCTGGATTTTTTCCGCGGCGAAAACCTGCGGGCAACCCTCTTTGTGGTTCCCATCGACGAGGGGACTGACCAGCCGTTCTGGCAAGCTGACCAGCGGTATCTTCCGCTGCTTCGGGAGGCGCACCAGGATGGCTTCCGCTTTGGCCAGCATGGTCTCAGGCACAACCGCTTCGAGCTGGGCATCCCGCCGGATTTCGTTCTGAATCTCCCGCATGAGGCGGAGAACAAACGCTGGGCGCAGGAGAACCGCGAACTGCTAGAGCGCGACCACACTGTGGAGAATTGCCGTGCCCGTCTGCGTCAGGGGCGGCGAATCCTCGAAGACGCCTTCGTTTTCCCCGTGCAATCCTTCCGTGCCCCGGCGCTGCAGGAGAGTCCCGCGATGTTTCAGGCGCTCAAGCAGGAGGGCTACCTGGTGGACAGTTCGGCGCTGCTACAGGAAACGGCCTACGACTACTACCTTGACCGCATGGACGCCGCACCGATTGAGATAACCCGCGAACTCTGGGAGGCCAAACGACGCAATGGATTCGGGCTGACCCTGCCGCTGACCTGCGACTACACCTGGGACCTGCATGACAGCCATTATGCCCAGGTTATGTCCATGGCCCAGCACGATTTCCGGCAATGCCTGGAAAACGACCTGCCATTCGTGACCGTCTGCCACGTCAATCCCGTCTTAGACGGCGAAGGCATACGGTTCCTGCGTGAATTCCTCCAATTCGCCAGGTCATCGACCGCCACAGCGGGGCGCGAACTGCAATTCAAGACACTGGAAGACCTGGCTCCGCTTTACGCATAATGAATAAGAAAGTCCAAACAACCAGTTTTGACGCCGAGGACACGGGGTGCTTCGGCGATGTCCTGACCAGCCCCCCCACTCTCCGTCCCGCCGTGGTGGGAGTGCTGGGACTGGGGTATTTCGAGTACTGGCGGATGTACCCCGCGCTGGAGTCGCAGGTGAAACGCGACCTCCAAGGCGCGGTCACGCGGCTGAGGAAAGCCCTGCCCGACACTGAAGTGGTCTATCCGGGAATGGTGGACACCCTGGACCGCGCCCAGTCGGCGGGCGAGTCGTTCCGGCGGGCCAACGTGGAAATCCTTGTGGTGATAGCGGGAACATATCTGCCGGACTTCATCACCCTCCATGCCATCAACGTCTGCGCGTTCCGACCGCAGGTGATTCTCTTCAACACCCAAACGGGCAAGGACGTGAATCCTTCAGACAACTACATCGCGACCATGCGGAACTCCGCGCTGATCGCCACCACGCAGCTCTCCGGCAGTTTCCGCAAGATGAAACTGGACTACAGCGTCGTGGTCGGTGAAATCACCGATTCTGCACCATATACGGAAATCGGCGGGCTGGTCGCCATTCTCACCGCCGTGCGCCATCTGCGCAGTTCCACCATCGGCCTGGTGGGGCACGTCTTCCGCGGAATGTATGACCTGGAGTTTGACCGCGCGAAGGTGAAGGGCTTCCTGGGGCCAGAAGTCATGACCATCCAGGCCGAGCATCTCATCGAAATCTGGAAAAAGGTTCCCGCGACGGAGACCAGCCGCCGCACCGAGCAGCTGCTGAAACGCTTCCGCGCCAGGAATGTGGCCAGGGAGGACGCGGAGAAATCCGTCCGCCTCGGGCTTGCCATGCGCGCGCTGTACCGCAAATACAACCTGGACGGACTGTGCTTCCTCGGCCAGCATTACCTGGAGAAGATGACGGGAGCGCCAGCGCGCATGGGCGCGTCCATGCTGATGGAGGAGGATGGCTTCCCCGTCGCCTGCGAGGGGGACGTGGGCGGCCTGGTGATGATGGAACTGATGCGCCGATTCACCGGCAACATGCCGCTTCAGGCGGAGTGGGGGCAGTTTGACGTGAGCAACAACGCGCTGTTCATGCTCGGCCACGGCATCGGCGCGCCCGCCCTGGCGGTCTCCGACCAGGGCATCACCCTGACTGGCTCCCCCGAGGAGTGGGGCTTCTCGGGTGGCGGACTGAACTACGAACTCATCATGAAGCCAGGCACAGTCACCTTCGGGCACGTCCTCGGATGCGGCGACACCTATCGGATGCTCGTGTGCAAGGGCGAAGCCATCGACTTTCCGACCTTGCCCTGCAATGAACTCCATGCCATGATACGGCTGGAGCGTCCCGTCTGCGCATTTCTGGAGGAACTGCTCCGCCATGGTGTGGCGCACCACGCCATCATCGTCCACGGCGACTGCACCGAACAGCTTCGCCTGGCGGCCCAGATGATGAGAATCGATGTTCTTGAACTCAAATAAGGAGTTGTGAAACATGGCCATTGAAATCCCGAAAAGCGAGTTTCTGACCCGCATTGAACGTCTTCAGGAGGAGATGGGACGCGCAGGGCTTGACGCCATGCTCGTCTATGGAGACGAATACCGCAAGGAGAACCTGCGCTACGTCTGCGACTTCTGGCCCATCTTCGAGCGCGGAATCTGCGTGATTCCCCGCTCTGGCGAGCCGATTCTGGCGGGTGCGCCCGAGGGCGAGAACTACGCCCGCGAAATGTCCGTCTGGAAGGGCTACTGCAACGTCAAGGAGTTCGCCTGCGTGAGCGTCCCCGAGGAAATAGACTATCCGCTCAGCGCCTTCCGCAAACTCTCCGATGTCATACAGGAGGCGCTGAAGGGCGGTCGTCGGCTGGGCATGGTGGGGATGTGGGACATCCCCGCGCCCATCTACGAGCGCGTCAAGACCGCTGCGGGCAATGCGGAGATTGTAGATGCGGCCCCCATCATCTACAGGCTGCGGCTGGTCAAATCGGATGCGGAGGTCGCCTGTCTCGCCGAGGCGGGCCGCCAAGCCTGCGAGGGCTACCGCAGACTTCTGGAATACGCGGTGGACGGCAATCCCGAGACGATGGCCGCCGGAGCCGCCGAGGGTGCGGCCCGCATGGCTGGAGCCGAGGACATCAATTTCATGGTCTTCGGGTCAGGAGAGCGCACCAATACAGTCATCGGTCGCGCGACCAACAAAATCATGCGCAACGGCGAGATGCTCATGGCGGCCATGGCGGTGCAGTACCAGGGCTACGTGGCGACCGTCGAGTATCCCTTCGTCATCGGCCAGGCCAGCGATGACCAGAAGCGCTTCCTCAACGGCCTCTTCGAGGCGGCAAACGTCCAGCAGGGCTACCTGAAGGCGGGCGTGGTCTCAGGGGAGATGGTGCGGAAGGTCAAGGAGGTCTTCGCGAAGCACGGCATGTCACGGTACGACCTCTACCCGCCCATGCACGGCATCGGGCTGGCCGAGGCGGAATCGCCCTACCCCGACGAGAAGGCCTCCTACGAATTCCAGGCGAACATGTGCGTCAACAGCGACATCTCGCTGTGGGGATACCCCGCTGGCTCGAACCGAATCGAGGAGGGCTTCGTCATCACCGCCGACGGCCCGAAGTCCCTGACCCCCTTCATCCGAGAACTCATCGCAAAAGGAATCTGAACCATGGCTGGAAAACGAAACTGGTACTTTGCGGACGGCTATCTCCCCGCCAAGGTCAACAATGGCCCGATGGAGGCCCACGAGGCACTGATGTTCTTCAATCCCTCGAAGACGGACGCGACCGCCGTGGTCACGGTCTATTTCAGTGACCGCGAACCGCTTGCGCCCATCACTGTCCAGGTGCCGGCGGAGCGCGTCATCGCCATACGGCTTGACCATGCGGAAGAGACAGGCGGGCAGGCCATTCCTCCGCTGACCCAGTATGCGCTGGGCATCAGCGCCACGGAACCCATCATCTGCCAGTTCGGTCGGGTGGACACCACACAGAGCGCCAACGCCTACTACGTGGGCGTCGGCTGGGCGGAGTGACACGGCAATGGGCAAGAAGGTACTGATTCTCTCGGCGCATCCCGACGATGCAGTGACCTGCATGGGCGGAACCATCTGCAAACTGCTGGCGGAGGGGCACTCCGTCTCCGTGTTCGCCTTCGGCAACGGGGACGAGGACTACGCGGAGCCAGGCGGAAGTCCCGAGGCGGTGAAACGCTATCGGGAAAATGCGGAGAAGGCCTACGCCATCCTCGGCTGTACGCTGGAGTGCCTCTGGCTGCCTGACTTCGCGGATTTCCAGACGCGGGAGCTCTACCGCGAATGCATCCGTGCCATCCGCAGATACCAGCCAGACATCGTGTTCGCCCATTGGTGGGCGGAGTATTTCCAGCACACCACGATGGCGACCATCTCCCGTGATGCCTGGAACCAGGCGCGCTGGCTCTGCTCTGGAGACCTGGGCGCTCCGTGGACGCCCGCCAAATACTACCATTTCAGCGGGGCTGACGGCGTGGGGCAGGTCACGCACATCGTGGACATCTCCCCCTACATCGAGCGCAAACTGGAGGCGCACCGCGCCTTCGCCTTCCGCTTCTTCGACCCCGACAGCGACGACTCCGAAAATGTCCGCAAGCGCAACGCCTACGAGGGTAGCCGCATCGGCGTAGCCTACGCCGAAACCTTCCAACGCTCCTTCTACTTCCCCGAACCCGTCCTCACCTCCGAAACACTGTTCTGAACAAAGACTTTCATGCCAACAGGAGAATAACCATGAAAAAAAACCTCTTTACCTTAATCGAATTGCTGGTCGTCATCGCCATAATCGCGATTCTCGCGTCCATGCTGCTGCCTGCGCTGGGCAAGGCGCGTGACAAGGCACGTCAAATCAGCTGTATCAACAATTTGAAACAACTAGGACTGATGTTGATACAATATTCAGGCGATTTCAATGACTATTCGCCAGTTGGCAACGAATGGGTCAATATCCTCTCTGACTCAGGCTACATAACCAACTTTTGCTGCAAAGTTACGGAAAGCAATCCCAGCGGCGAAGTCCGATATGGTCACACAGACGATGAAAAACCGACCATGTACAAATGCCCGAATCTGACCTATAAGCCATGCTGGGGCAATATAATTTACAACTATGCAATGAACAGCCGCACATTCGGCACCACGAGCAAGATCAATGGCTGGGGTTGGAGGACGATACTGACCGTCCAATCCCCTGCGTCTAGAATGTACCTTGCCGATGCCACTCTTGGTTCCCCATGCTATGTTGCATACGAGAACTGGGAAAGCAACATGGGCATCTCTGGCGAACGGCATAATTCAGGCTCCAACGTGCTGTATGTCGATGGGCATTGCGGCTTCCAGAATCCACAAAAGCTGAAAAATTATGCGAAAGCGGTCGGCCCCTACGACCCGGATTTCTTCGGACCTAACGCGTCGAACGAAGCCAACACGAAATAACCATGCGTCATTAAGGAGGAACAGTTATGAAATGTAGTCGGATTATCCTGACCGTTGCGGTGATGTCCTTCGCAATAGTTGCAAGGGCTGAAAACATTCTCGGCAATGGTGATTTTGAGACTCTCAACCCTGAAACTGGATTTCTTATGGACTGGGGAATCCACTACATTTGGAGCGGGCCGTGCGAAATAGTGAACGATTTCGGCAAGGCGCATGGAGGTTCGGTGGCGTTGCACATCAATCAAAAAGCCCCCAAGGCCCACAAGGACTTCGTAACCTTCGGCTCAGCTAGACGCACAAGCAAGCCTGGGCTCAACTATCGCCTAAGCATTTGGGCCAAAGGAGAAGGTGCAGTTTCCATGACAGTCTATTTTTCAGCAGAGGGCGAATATTTGTCAAGCGATGGCAGTTTTCCCCCAAACAAACCACTCCAAAGTGAGTTTTTCCCCGTAAAATCAGACGATTGGAAACAGTATTGCTTCAACTTTACGGTGCCTGACATATTGACATCAATTACGACAAAACACACAAAAATGGCTCCGCAAACAGTCGAAGTGCTGTTCAATTCCAAAGGGGACATTTATCTTGACGATGCGGAACTGTACCTTGCTGACCAGATTCCACAGGAGGATAAGCCGTTTGTTTTCGACAAAGAGCACAAGACATTCATGACCATCCCGCGTCTGTCAACAGTGCCTGAAATTGATGGCAAGCTCAATGATGCGACTTGGAAGCGGGCATCTGCCACGACAGGCTTCAGGGCAGTTGGAGGCGTGCTTTCGCCCAGGCAGACAATCGTCTATGCATGCTATGACAACGACAACCTTTACATAGCCTTCACGGCACTGCAGCTTCCCGGCGGGGTAAACATCGGCGAAAGCACGGAATTCATCAACTTTCATAGCGATGTCGAGGGATTTGAAATATGGCTCGCGGCGGATGGAGAACGCTGGCGTCAACTTCTTGTCGTGCCTGGCGGCGGTTGGTTGAGCAATTCCGCAGACGGCGACAACAAATGGGGCAGACAAGTTAAATACGCTTCGACAACACTCGAAAGCACCATGATGTTCGGCGGCATCATGGCGACGGATTCAAAGACATGGCACGGGGAGCTCGCGATCCCGTTTTCCGCCATAGGAATGGATTTCCCGAAGGACGGAGGCGAGCTGCACATCAATTTCTGCCGTGACATTTCAATGGAAAAAGCCTCGACACCACGCACCAGCGAAGAATGGACAAGCTGGAGCGGTTTGCTCGATTTCCAGGATGTCAAAAACTATGGACGCCTGGTTTTCTCTGATTCAACGTTCGCACAATGCAAAACGCTGGAGAACCCTTCAAACGGAACAATTAGCCTATCTGGCACGACAGGCAAAGGTTCGGATGTCCAGACAAGGGTTCAGCTTCCGCAATACAACAAGACATTGCTTATTTCACACGGAACTGCCGATGACGGCGGAAATTTTGCGGTCAGCGATGAAGTCAGACTTACAGGTGCGGAAAGCACACCAGCCATCCTGGACTTTTCCATCAGCGACAAATCTGGCAAAGTCATTAGCCAGAACAGCGTGCCGTTTTTGCTGATGCCTGCCTTTGGAGTTAGCCAAAAACTATTCTACTCTGCCAAATTACTCAAGACAGCGGTCGATTTCACAAGGCTTTCCCATGGTGACGGGACTAGAATTGCTCTCGCAATCATGGATGACCGTGACGCTTTGGTCGCCGACAAGACCATAGTGGTCAACGCAAAAGACAAGAACGCCAATTGCGACTTTGACTTTTCACAATGGAAGCCAGGAGCATACACGTTGAAAGCAAAGGCTTTTGACGTTGCGGGAAAAACACTGGCCCACAACTCAATATCCTTCAAAATCCCGCAAAAGCCAACGTGGATGAACACAACGCTTTGGAACGACAGAAGCGTGCCAGAGCCATTCACGCCTATCAGACAAAACGGAAAAGAGACCGCAGTCGTTTTGCGCACATACCAATGGCAGGACAGCGGGCTTCCCCAAAGCGTCAATTACAATGGACATGCCCTTTTCGCCGCTCCAGCCGAACTGGTTCTCAAAGTTGACAACAAATCGGAAAAGTTGCAGTTTGCCTCATTAAAGACGCTAGAGACATCCAAGGACCTTGTCAGGTATGCAGTTTCAGGGAAATCAGTCTCCGTGGAACTGAATGGGACGCTTGATGTGGAATTTGACGGTTTCGCAAGGTGGAACGTCAACATCGCTCCTCTTAAGCCAGGCGTTAGGATTACGGAGCTGACCCTTGTTTTCCCTGTTGCCGAAAAAGACGCGCTGTTCCTTCGCGGCGACGGATATACTGGCTCCCTGATTCAAGACCGCTACACGGCGGCCCCGCGCCAGTCATCCCTTGTTCATGTCGGAAACATGGAGACAATGTGGGGAAGCTGGAAATATGATGCATCGGGGTGGCATTGGACGGACCAATACTTCTACGAAGTCGTGATTTGCAGCGACAAGTACGGATTCAGCATAATGAGCGAAGACAATGAATATATCCGCGGGAAAAAATACATTGATGTCCACAGCGACATTCCTGGCGCAAAAGCACTGACCGTCTCGCTTGTCAGCGAACCAACTATGCTGGATAAACCGCTCAAATACGACTATTTCTTCCAGACACTCCCCATTCGCCCCACACCCAAAGAGGCGAAAAAATGGCACGTCGCGCTGGATCCCTCAAGCATCTTCAACATCAATCTGCCAGGCTATCTGAATACTGCCGAGGGGCAAAAGCTCCTTGACGCCTTATACGTCGGCCAATCGTATCATGATCTGGCCCCGCAGGGGTTTGCCACTTGGGCAAAGGATGAGCAATCCAGCAAGGAGGCGTTGGCGAAATTCCACAGTCACGGAATGAAAATCGTCTCAAACCAATGGTATGCGGTAATTCCGGAAATATGCGACGAATACAAAATCTTTGGCGCCGAATGGCGTGCATATCCTGATTACTACTGGAGCACACCCACTTCAATGATGAGGTCTGCATGCCTCAACAGTGCATTTGCCGATTTCCACATTGAAAACATCGCAAAAATCATTGCCGAAACAGACTTTGACGGCGTATATACGGATGCCACCCCCATCCTCTGCAACAACGTTGACCATGGTTGCGGTTGGACAGATCCAGAGGGTAAGCGGCATTCAGACCTGACCTTGCTTTCAACGCGTCGCTTTGTAAAGCAAATGTACCGTCTTCTGAAGAAAGACGGTCTCGGTAAAATCAACTTCAACCACAATGGCGAAAGCCCTGCCACAGCCGCCTTTATCGACGTCCGCCAGGACGGTGAAGAACTAATATGGGAAGGCCAGGAACATTACAGAAGGATTACACCTGATTATTTCCGTTCGACATACGCCCAGACAGAATATGGCATACCTTACCTGTTCCATGCGGTTTTCCATTATGGATGGCGGCGAGTCGGCGATATTGTGCCAATTAGGGAAATCCTTATGATGACACTCCCGCACCATGTTCAGTTCGCCTTGGCATACGATGTGGAAATACTGCCTGTATGGCAAATCATAGACCCCTGGTGGACATCTTCGGATTTCCGCGCCTACTGGCATTCAAATTGTCCGGTCTCAACTTCCGAGCCAACACAAGTGCTCTCCAGCATGTTTATCAAGCCCAACGAGAAAAGGGCCTTGGTCATATTCTCAAACTGGAGTTACGAAACGAAAGCCGTAAATTGGGAGATCGATTGTGACAAGCTTGGCTTCAAAGTGAACAGAATTGCCGATATCGACACTGTAACCACAAGACCAAGCAAAACAGGGCAGAAACTGACTCTTAAGCCTCGTGATTTCGCAATCGTAGAATTGCAGGGAGAATAGGCTTGTCCAGTGCAACAGGAGACAGAATGAATTCCTACCAGAAATATCTTTGGGTTGAACTGATAGCCTTTGACAACACACAGCCAGACTGCGGTGTTTCTGAATACCTTGACTCATTGGAATTTATACCAGAAGAACTCTCCATATTTCTATGGGGGTGCGACTTCCTGCATCAGCACAACGGCATGTGCGAAGATGCTGAGTTTCCCCCTGACATCGGCGCATATATGGATTTCTGGTATCCTGGCCCCAAAAGCCAGAATCCACCCTGGCGCAAATTCCAATTGCGGAAGTTGGTCGAGGGGTTCCATGCACACGGCATAAAAATCTTTTTCTCTGTGTTTCCGCGTTTTCTTGGCAGTTACTTCCATAAAGAATGGCTTGAGGACCATCAGGAATTGAAACTGGAAATGATTGGAGGCCAACAGGATCCTGTCGGAACCATCAATCCCCTGCGCCGCTTCAGGGATGGCTCCTACTACGAAGATTTCATAATCAAAAAGGCCAAAGAAGTTCTTCTGGACTATGATTTTGACGGATGGCATTTGGCTGACGGATTCAACCATCCATGGTGTCAACTTTGGCAAGGCGATTACTCGGATGACATGGTAGCGCAGTTCCTTGAAGATTCTGGTCTTGATGTTCCTGAATGGCTTGAACGGAAATGCGGCGACAACCGTGAAGCCTTCGACAAAAGGGCGAGGCTGATATGGAATCGGCTGCGGCGCGAGTGGATTGATTTCTACTGCCGCCGCAATGAACGCTTCCTTTCTAAAATCTGCGCAATGGCACGTTCTATCGGCAGACAAATATCTTCAAACACATGTTGGACGCGCGACCCAGTGGAGGCTATCTACCGTTACGGAATAGACTACAGCAAATTAAAGGAAATAGGCCTTGGACCACTAATTGTCGAGACCCCGTCCGCAGCGGGGGAACTTGAGTCAGCAAGAAGCCGTGCATTTTATTCAGAGCCGTTCTTCCATGTCCTTCAATCAACTTCATTGCTTACAGGGGCAGCCACGGATTCAGAACTGCTTTTCAACCAATGCGTTCAAGATACCACGGAAGGCTGGTCGATACTACACCATGCCCCTGCGTTCCTCGAAAGGGAGATAATGTCATATCCAAATCTCTTCAGATATGACCGCAATGGCAAGTTAAGAAGATGCTACGATGGATTCCAAATCTGCCTTGCGGCTGGAATCGAAAAGCATGAATGGAAATGGCTCAAGTCAAAATGGGATATCGCATATCAAATCATGCCTGACTCATTGGAATCAGCCGCCCTGGTATGGAGCAGTTCTCTTCCGCAAGCCGAACTGGATTACTACTTGAGAACGCGCAAGAGCCTAAACGCCAACATGCTATATCATCTCTACAGCGCAGGCGCACCCATCCACGCCGTCGTTCCGATTGAGGCAATTTCTGAAGTCGATGTACCTTTGGTTTCCATCAATCCAGGAGTATTGCCAGCATCCGAAGTCGAAACTCTTTTCCATAAACGCAAATCTCCGCTCATTCTGATAGGAAACATGCCGACGAACTTGCCGCCTGCGGATTTCCGTTTCCATGAAGGGGACACGGAATTTCGCATCTACGGTGCAAAACTTGAAATACCACCTCCTGATTTCAAGAAGATTGAAACGGAACTTCCAGAAGACATAATGGACATTCCCGAGCCTGCTTCGTTTGCAAAAGAGCAATTCTATCTGCCGATTTCCAAGGAGTTTTACAAATTCGCTGCTCAATGCATAGAAAGAGTCTCCGGACCTAACATAGAACTTGACGACCCGAAAAGACCTGACTCCCCCTTCTTCAAATTCAAAGTCCTCCACGACACTGAAAACAGCAAGGTCAGGGTATTTATCACCAATGACGACTCCCATTACATCCTTGGCAACATGTGTCTCCCGTTCAAGGTGAAATATATGGATATCGTCAATAATTTCCGCGGACGGCAAATGTTCATTGAGCCTAGATTCGACGGCAAGCCTGGTGCAATGTCGTTTCTGGTCATCGCCCCCAAGGGCGTGGCTGTGCTTGACATGGGGATTGAAAGAAGCAAATAAAACCATAACTGATTCATAGACATGCATTTGGAGAAGCTTAAAATCTATCAGGGAAGAGTGAGCTCTTTCTACTCCTGTCTTCTTAGAGATTATGTAAAGGACACTGTTGAACTAAATGCGGAATACTGCGTAAGCGAAGAACCGCTTTCTTTTGAAGAGAAGGACAAGTGCAAATTCAAAGCCATAAGGCAAGGGGATATTTGGGGACGCGACTGGCAATGCGCATGGTTTCATCTGACAGGGACGATTCCAGATGAATGGAACGGCGAAAATGTTTGCGCCCGCATAAACCTAGGCGGTGAAGGTTTGCTTTTTTCGGCAACAGGAATGCCTTTGAGAAGCATAACAAACCATTCTGTATTCCAGCCAGATTATGTTAACGAGTACTTTCCGCTATATGATTCGGCAAAAGGCGGCCACAACGTCGAACTGTGGGTCGATGCAGGAGCGAACGGCTATTTTGGCGTTGAGTTGAACAATCATCCAAGACTGGACACCGCAGCCAAGGAAGGCAGGGGCTTGGCACGGGCAAACGCACTTCAACTCTGCTTGACTGACGAAGAGTTGCGGCAATTGAGCATTGACTGGGAAATCGCCATGAGCCTTCTTAAGGTGTATCCTCAGAATCATTACCGTTATCGTCAGATCATTTCGGTCTTGGTAGAGGCAATCAATCTGTACAAGGGAAAGACGGATAACGCTCACATTGTACGCTGCCTCCTGAAAGAAAAACTGTTCAGCGCAAAATCATGCGACAGTGCATTGAAAGTCACAGCTGTCGGGCATTCCCATATTGACACAGCCTGGCTCTGGCCAATGCGTGAGACAATACGCAAATGCGGACGAACCTTTGCAAACCAAATTGCAAACATCGAAAAATTCCCCGAATATGTATTTGGAGCATCCCAGCCACAGCATTACCAGTTCGTGAAGGAGAGGTATCCCGCGCTGTATGCCAAAGTCAAAAAGGCTGTTGCCGCAGGGCGCTGGGAGCCCCAGGGCGGAATGTGGGTCGAGGCTGACTGCAATCTCATAAGCGGCGAATCAATGATTAGACAATTTCTGCATGGCAAGAATTTCTTCATGGAGGAATTTGGCATTGAAGTCAAAAATCTATGGCTGCCTGATGTCTTTGGCTATTCAGGAATAATGCCGCAAATCATAAAAGGATGCGGTTGCGATTTTTTCCTGACGCAGAAAATCTCCTGGAACCAATTCAATAAATTTCCGCACAACACTTTCATCTGGAAGGGAATAGACGGTTCTGAAGTCCTGACGCATTTTCCTCCCGAAAGCGACTACAACGCAATGGCAACGCCAGAGCAAATCGCCAATGCCCAGAATGAGTTCAAGGAAGCAGATTCGCTTCCTGAATTCCTCTCGTTGTTTGGCATCGGAGACGGAGGAGGAGGTCCAAGCGAAAACCACATTGAACGTGCAATGCGCCTGAAAAACCTTGAGGGAGTGCCAAAGGTGTCAATGGGAAAAGCCTCGGACTTCTTTGAACGGCTTGCGGTCTATTCAGACAAACTCGACATCTGGGAAGGCGAATTGTATCTTGAAAAGCATCAAGGCACCCTGACCACGCAGGCAAAGGTGAAAAGGGCAAACCGCAAGCTGGAATATCTGCTCAAGAATGTTGAAATCCTTTTCGCCTGCTTGCCTTTATCAGAATATCCAGGAACAATCATTGACAAAGCATGGAAGAAACTGCTTGTCAACCAGTTCCATGACATTCTACCAGGCTCGTCAATAACAAGAGTTTACAGGGAAACAGAACAGCAGCATAGGGAATTGTCTGAAACTTGCGGCAAGCTGCTTGAAAAGGTCGCCTCCATTCTTTTCATTAAAGATGACAACTGTTTGACACTGTTCAATCCATTGTCGTGTGTGTTCAATGGCGCAATCAGCTTGCCTGAAGGTTGGCAGGCCGCCTCATTGTCTGGCAAATGCATCGCGGGACAGGACAATGGTGCAACAGTGGATGTCAGCATCAGTATCCCTGCTGGAAGTTTTGTAACTCTGGAGAAAAGCGACTTGGTGATGCCACGCGTCATGACCGATGACTGCCTGATTCTTGAGAACGAGCAAATCTGCTATGAGTTTAATCGGCAAGCGCAATTGATACGTGCCTTTGACAAAGAGGTCGGGAAGGAATTGCTCGATTCTTGTCAAATGGGAAATATGCTGTCACTCTACCATGACGACCCGGCTAACTTCGACGCATGGGATGTGGATATTGGATACGAGGCGCAGTTTTTGGAAAACGCCTCGGGAAAGGCATTCAGCAGAGAAAGTGGCCCTATTCAGCAAACTCTGACATTTGAGCTTGCCATCGGCAATTCCAAAATCAGACAACGTATAGTCTTGAGAAACGGAAAACGGCTGGACTTCGAGACCTTTGTGCTTTGGAACGAATGCCACAAGATGCTAAGAGTGCAATTCCCTGCCAACATCAACGCATCGGAAGTTGCCTGCGACTTGCAATACGGATTTATCAAACGCTCGTGCAGTCAGAACACCAGCTGGGATATGGCAAAATATGAAGTCGCAGCTCATCGATATGTTGACATATCGGATTCGCAATACGGGATTGCACTTCTCAACGACTGCAAATACGGACATAAGATTCATGGCCGCATTCTGGACCTGAATCTCCTGCGTTCTTCAAAATACCCTGATTTCACGGCAGACTTGGGCGAACATTCATTCACATACAGCATAATGCCGCACATCGGTACACTTACGCAATCAAATGTCATCAGTGAAGCCGCCATGCTGAACCAGCCGCCGCTGCAATTCAATGGCTACAGACGAGGCCATGCCGTTTTGCCATGCACTCTGGACTCAAACAACATCTCGCTCGAAGTCATCAAAAAGGCTGAAAAGGAAGACTGCCTGATCATTCGACTGGTTGAAACGAAAGGTGAACTCTCAAACGCCACTATTCACTTCAACCTCCCCGTCAAGCAACTGTTCAAGACCAATCTGATAGAGTGGGGCGCAGAAAAAACAATCCCCATAGCAGAAAAGGATTTGAACATTATATTGAATCCATTTGAAATCAGAACATATAAATTGATGGCACAACCTTCCGATCATGAAACATGACTTCAGGAGAAAAGGCCATAAACGAAAATTTCAGGCACACTGAATCCTAAACCAACGAGGGCTGGTTAGATACCGTTGCATCGTATCCAGACCATGGACTATAGAATAATGACCAAATGTACGCAGCGGGAGTTTTTCCGCTTTGCGGACATGGGGTGAAAGACAGCAGCGTGAAAGAGACGAAAACGACAATGAGCATTTTGGACAGATTCCGGCTGGACGGCAGGAAGGCGCTGGTGACCGGCGCCGACCGCGGCATCGGCCGCAATTTCGCGGAGGCGCTGGCGGAGGCTGGAGCGGACGTGGCGATCATCGACATCATCGCGGAAAACGCGCAGCGGACGGCGGCGGAGATCGCCGCCGCCACGGGCCGCCAGACGCTGGCGGTCACCTGCGACATCATGGACGCGGCGCAGGTCGCTGCCGCCGTGGATCGCGTCTTCGAGGCGTTCGGGCGGCTGGACATCGCGGTGAACAACGCCGGCATCTCAATTCAAATCAAGGGAATCCAGGACGTGACGCCAGCCGAGTGGGAGCGCCAGATGGGTGTCAACCTCAACGGCACCTACAACTGCCTGCGCGAGGAGGGTCGCGTCATGATCCCCAATGGCTACGGTAAGATCATCAACATCGGATCCATCTGCGGGAACATCATCTGGCCGCATCCACAGCCTCAGCTGCCGTACAGCGTCTCGAAGGCAGCCGTCCTGCACGAATGATAGCGTTCAATATCAACGCCCATGGCATAGAAAACGGCAAACCCCGTGAATTCTACCGCGACTACAAATCCTTGCACAGTTATCCAGGTCAAGGAGTGTGGAGCAAGGACAGCTATTATTTCAAAGGAGTCTTTCTGCGGGTGATGCGTGCTCTGGACTACGTCAAGAGTCTGCCGGAATGGGATGGGCGCAATCTGTTTGTGCGAGGCGCATCGCAAGGCGGTGCCCAAAGCATTGTGGCTGCCGCCATGGACAGGCAGGTCACATTCTGCTTTGCGGCCGTGCCAGCCTTGTGCGACCACAATGCATGCCTGGCTGGACGGAAGCCCGGCTGGCCGGCGCTTGTGAATGTTCCTGCCGAAAAGTTGAATTCCGAAAAGAAATTCATTCTGGGAGTGCTGCGTTATTATGACATCGCCTATTTTGCCAAACGCATTGGCTGCGAAAGTTGTCTTTCCGTAGGATTGCTCGATTTCACCTGTCCGCCTACCTCGGTATTCGCAGCCTACAACAACCTGCCTGGAAGCATTGTCAAGAGCTTGCAAATCAATCCGGCGGAAGGTCACGGAGGGTCGCAGGATAAACTTGAAATTCGCTTCAGGGAAATTGTGGAACGTTGCTGCAAAAATGCAGCAACTTTCCAATAAGATAAGGCATCAATGGGCAATTGCAAGCAGGGATGACTATTTTCATGGGACAGGACGGCTCCGCCATTGCAACAC
>JAFRLP010000319.1 GCA_017431185.1 Victivallales bacterium
AATGTATTCCCGGATGACGAGGATGCGATGTGTCGTCTGGACAGGTTTTTTGTCCCAATGTGTCTTCTGGTCGAGAACGTCAGGAGATTAAGGAACCCGACTTCGTTGGGCATTGCCCTGCCCCCCACCGGTCCCTGGCCAAAGGTGCTGGATGAAAAAGCCTATCCCTCCACGGATGTGGAAAAATGGGATGCCAGAAGGCGCAAGGTCAACCATGTACTTGCCTCGATGCTGGAGAGGTATGAGAAAGTCCTGTGGAAGTTGGATAAAGAGGACTCCGCGTTTTCCATCCCCGTCTTCCTTGGAGTCAACGGCGAGACCGATTATGTGGACGGTGACCCGCGCCGCCTTACACCCCAGGGCCAGGAGCGTGTGGCCAACGCATACTACGCCTGGCTGAAATGCCAGCTCGAATTGCAGGATTGGGACGCGGAAGAGGAAGAGGAAGACGACGAGGAGAAATGACGGGAGGGCGGCGGGGCTGAGACGGCCTTGCCGGAGGGGCGATGGGGACGGCAAACGGCGGGGCTCCATTGTTTGTTCAAGGGGAAGATTGGTGGTGATTTTTTGAATTGAAATAAGGGACGAGATACGAAAGATGAAGAGAAAAAGGACATCTAGGGGGGAGTCGTCTCCTGCAACCGAAAACAAACAGTCGTCGGAATTTGCCGCCGCGCACATTTGCGCCGAGCCGCTCAATGTCTGTGAGCCGGCGGTGCAGCTCTCGTTCTGGGATATGCCGGACTTGAAGGCGCTGAAGCCTTCAGTGCCTTTTCCCCCGCCAGCCCATCCGAAATTCACCTTTATCGACCTCTTCGCCGGGATTGGCGGGTTCCGGCTTGCCATGCAGAAATGCGGTGGCAAATGCGTGTTCTCGTCCGAATGGGATGAAAAGGCTCAGGACACATATTGCGCAAATTTCGGAGAGCGGCCATTCGGTGACATAACAAATCGTGAGACGCGAGATGCCATACCAGATTCGTTTGACATTCTCTGTGGTGGCTTCCCCTGCCAACCATTCAGTTCAATTGGCAGACGGCAGGGGTTTGAGCATCCTACGCAAGGAACATTGTTCTTCCATATTCAACAGATTCTTGGAGAGAAGCGTCCCAAGGCTTTTCTGCTGGAGAATGTTCCTGGGTTGATTACACATAAGAAAGGGCAGACTTTGCAGACCATCAAGGATGTTCTGCGGAACGAACTGGGTTATACGATGGACTATATGGTACTCAATTCGGCGGATTTTGGCGTCCCGCAATACCGAAAGAGATTGTACCTTGTCGGTTTCAGGCAGGAATTGCCCGTTTATGTCAACGGCAGCGATTCGTTAGGCGGCAATGCCGTGTCGTCGGATGGCAGAACGCGGGATGGAAATGTCGTTTTCGACTTTCCCGTCGGGCGTTATGTCGGTCACCATGTTGGCTTTGGCAGATTTGTGGACAGGGATGCTCAGGGACCGTCTGTTTCAAAGCATCTCCAGAGAACATATATATTCAAGGCCGACGATGGTCACCCGGAAGTGGTCGATGAGAATTTCGATCATCCTGTCAAGACGCTTTGCGCATCTTATCACAAGATTCAACGCCTTACAGGAACTTTTGTCCGTGGCGGCAAAACGGGATTGCGACTCCTGACCGAGAGTGAATGCAAACATATAATGGGTTTCCCGCAAATATACATTGTGCCTGTCAGCAGGACAAGCATGTACCATCAGTTTGGAAACTCTGTGGCGGTGCCGGTAATCGACGCGTTGGCGGAGGCCATGACAAGAACATTGCGAAAGGCGGAGGGCAAAGGATGAGGAGCAAAAAGTCCAATTCTGAACACGGCTATGATTTCCAGGATGTCGTTTTTCACGACTTGGCGGAATTGCGCAAGGAAGGTTATCTTTCACATGTGATACGGAACTTTCGTGTAGGAGAGGAGGGATATCTCAATGAAGAACAGTATTACTCCCCCTTCCTAATCCAGTTCAATGACCGGACAAGATGGATTCTTTTCACCACGACGTCGTTGCGTACAGACCGTGTCAAAGGGCAGCAATGGGATTCAGACAGGATAAAGAATCGGGACGAGGCGATTACAAAGGCGTTTCTTGTCTATCCAAACGACCTTTCACAGAAGGTACTCGATGAATTTGTCGCACAGAGGGAAAAGTATAGGATGCGATCCGAGTTCTCGCGCATCGATGACATCATTTCCGAGCAGATGCTGATTGCGCACATCAAGGAGAAGGATGACGAGATTCTGATTGAAAGCGCGGGAAAAAAGAAACCGACGCATATCGGGCGGGAACTTGATTTCGGCGGAAGGAATTTCGAGACGGCTGTCGCCGCAACGCTTTCTTCCCAAATATACCTTGCCAAGCTTAAAATGGGCAGGACGAGTCGGTCAGACATGTTTCGTTTCTATTGCAAACTGGTTGATGGCCTTGACATACCGACCGATGAAGTGGACTCCATTTCTGCGACTTCCGACAGGGACAAGATAGGGCTTCTGCCAAGCGGGGGGTCTCCCAAGACGGATGTTATTGTCACAATAAAGAGACTTGACGGAAAAACCGAATACAGAACTTTGACATGCAAGCGATCGAAAAAGACATCCGTATCGGTGCATCAATACAAGGCTGATGCGTGTGCTGACGTGATAGATCCAAACAATGAGAAGTTGCGATATCTTTTGCGAAGATTCCAGCAGGAGGGCGCCATTGGCAAGCTGACGCCCGACGAGGTGACGGAGTTGACGCGGGAATTGAAGCCTTATGTTCTGCGGTTTAGCCGATGGGTGATTGGCGGACACGGAGGCAAGGGAAACGATTTTCAGAAGGCCAATTATCTCGTGACCTTTAATTCTGTGCAGAAAATGTTGTCAGTTCACTCCATTGACAAATACATTGAACTTCTGCTTGCAAGTGGCCGCGGCAATTTTGGCACGCCTTTCACCTGGACGTATCCCTCAAAACGGCGCGGCATAGATTTTCAACTGAAAATCCCGATGCTGTTTGAGGAAGGGGATGGCTGGTAATTGACTGCCAAGGCTTTTTGTCGATAGGAGGGTGGTTTCTGCTTTTTCAGGTTTCTTCATTACCTGCCATCATGGGGAGGTACGTTGATGAGAAAAAGGCAAGGAGGTACGAGTATGGTTCACAATCAAAAGGAAAAAACAGAGACGGAGATTATAGAATCTCTTCTTCTTTGGATTAGGAGTTTTTCGTGGGAGGAGAATGATTGCCAGACCGATGCGGAGATGGATTTTGTCATATCTGGAATTGCGGGGTGTCATCTTGAAGAACGGGTGGACATTGCCGCAATAGATGCGCGAATCATCAAAAAGCTGGTATTGGCAAAGGCAGCGCAATTTGCCGATATCCATGTCATAGAGGAATTGTCGTGGAGCATCGAAGATGCGCAAGATGAATGCGGTGTCCCGATGAAGACAATTTGTGTTAACGCTGGCATACATCTGGGAGAGCCCGGTTTTCCATTTGATGGGGACGATGACGAAGAAGAAGGGGAAGGGAAGGTCGTTGCTACAAAGGCTGGTTAATGCGCAGCCAGCGTCTCGTTCATGCTGCCCGTGCGATAGCCGCGCAAGTCCAGGGTGACATAGGAGAAGCCGAGACTCTGGAGGGCGGCGTGGATGCGTGTGCGCAGAGACTCGTCCAGGAGAAGCCTGGGGAGGTCTTCGGGGAGGATTTCCAGCCGGGCCAGTGTGCCGTGGACTCTGACCCGCACCTGGCGGAAGCCGGACTCCAGGAGCAGTCGCTCCGCCTGTTCCACCATCTTCATCTTTTCGGCGGTGATGGGCTCGCCATAGACGAATCGGCTGGCCAGGCAGGCATACGAGGGCTTGTCCCAGGTGCCCAGTCCGAGTTCACGGGAGAGCAGCCGAATGTCCGCCTTGGTCAATCCAGCCTCCCGCAGCGGCGAGAGGACGCCCAGTTCCCGGACGGCGACCAGACCAGGACGGTAATCCCCCAGGTCATCCATGTTGGAGCCCTCGGCGACGTATTCAATGCGCTCCTGTCGGCAGAGTTCCAGGATTTTCGTGAATGGCAGGAATAATTTTTAGTTTTTTCTTGAAATGGACTTGCAATATTTTTTTCGAGGCCATATATTAATCCTGTTTTCATCCAAATTTCTTTTTCACTATGAAGTCATTCAATCCGATTCTGTTGAAACTTGTCCGTCAGTCTTTGGGCGAATCCCAAAAAGAGTTCGCCGAAAGGGTTTTTGGCATTAAGCAGGCAATCCTCAGCAAATATGAAAATGGAGTAATTGTTCCACCTGTTTCGGCCATGGCACAACTTGCCGATGGGACTGGATACCCGCAGGAGTTTTTCTTTCAAGAAGTTTCGGAGTTGCCTTCAGGGTTGGTTTTTCACCGAAAACGCAATTCGTTGTCTGCTCGGCTTCGGGAGCGCATTGAATCGGAAGTTCGTCTGCGAGCCTTGGATATTCTAATGGCTTGTAAAGCAACCGAAAGGCACTCCTATTTGCCAGAACGAGGTTCTCTCACTCCTGAACAAATGGCGCAATCCTTGCGAATGATGTGGGGAATGGAAGAAGGTCCTATTCCTAATCTGGTTGCGCTTCTGGAGCAGCACAACATTGTAATCCTGAAATTTGATTTTGGTACCGAGTTATTGGATGCTTTCTTTCTGCCGTTGCCTTCACAGGTAGTTTGCATCGCCCTCAATGCCGCCCCTGTCTTCTCCGCCGATCGTCAGCGTTTCAGTCTGGCTCACGAACTTGGGCATGTCTTGCTGCATCAAGAGCAAATTCCTGAGGAAAGCCTGGAAAAAGAAGCCAATGACTTTGCCGCTGAATTCCTCTTTCCAACCATCTCTGCCAGAAAAGAGGCTGAACGGGGGATTTCGTTGATGCGTCTTAAGGAATTGAAAGGCAAATGGCAAATCTCCATGCAGGCGATTTTGTTCAGATGGCACAAACTTGGTCTGATAGAAGATAAGTACTATCGTCGTTTTTGCGTTTTCTTTTCTTCGCAAGGCTATAGAAAACAGGAACCATCTTGCGGAATCAAAGAAGAGTCACCAACCCTGTTAATTCGATTGATGCGGGAGTATTTGGACAAAGGCAATGCTTCGCCTCAAGCGATTCTTTGTCTTTCCGAATCCCAATTCCTTGCACGTTATCCTGAAATTGCCACAGAGGAGCGCCTTTTCATGTCAACATAGTAGAACAAAAATGTGGCTGAACGCCGCTACCAACAGCGTTCAGCCACAAACAGCAATAAGACGCAGTGCGTCAATTACTGCCCTTAAGGGAGGGTTTTGTTAATGTACTGCGTTTTCCCTTTTTTTCAACGTCAAAACGAAAAAAAGGCTTGTCCCCACCAAAACGACACGTAGTACATGCTTTCACCATCGTTATCCAAACCATTAGTACCTTTAGACAGGGAATTTTTGCTTCGTGGCGTGGAGTTATCCAAACCAAATGGTCTCCCTGTCATTCATGCCATCAATCTTTTGCCCAAGAAAATCATCCCTTTCTCAACGGCTATGCAGTCCGAGTGGAAGGATTTCGACTGCTGGGTATGCTTCTATGAGCGGGATTCAGGTTTTGAACGCTTGTGGAATCATCCGATGAATTATCTGGAGCGTCTAAAACGCTTCCAGGGAATCATCTCACCGGATTATTCACTTTCCATCTATGATGACCCCATCACGCAGTTCCGCCAAATCTTCCGAGGGCGTGTTCTAGCCGCATGGATGGAAGTTAATGGGATTCCCGTCATTGCCAATGTCCGATATGCCAACCTGGAGTCACTGCCTTTTTGCTGTGAAGGGATTCCTTGCGGCAATGTTTTCTCCGTGGGAACTCTGGGATGCCTTCAAAAAAAAGAATTTTGGTTGGCCGTAAAAGAGGGCGTGGATTATTCCGTTGGCCTTTTGAATCCTCAGACGATAGTGGTCTATGGGGGATGTCCCATGCAGATTTTTGGTCGATATCGTCAGCAGGGGATTCAGATACTTTCATTTGAGTCACAAACCAGGCAACGACTGGATGAAGCCAAGGCAAGGAGGCGACAGGCTGACTTTCAAAAACAAGATGCGCTTCAAGGGAGGTTGTTCGAATGGGACTGACCGACACCCCTTCACCTAATAGTCCAGCCACTCGTCGTATTAAAATGCGACAAGCAGATTTGGACTTTGGCGGCTCGGCGCATTTGGACGGTCTTGCGACTGTTCCCAAAAAAGTTTCCGTCGCAGGTCAGGATGATTCCACGGAATACGGTGTTCAAGGGGCATCATCGTCATTGGCTTCTGTTTCTGGAGATGCCAATGGCGGTGCAGTGGCAGAAAACACTCATCCCAAGGACGTCATTCGCATTGTTCATGGACATACAACCAGACTTAACAATGAAAAACAGGAGAAACACATTCCAGGAAGTCATTACTACATTCCAGGAAAAAGCATATTGACCATTTCGTTGCAAGAGGCACAGGAATTAATTAACCAGTACGCAGGAACAGGAAAGTTCATTGATTCTGGGTACACACGGGAACGTGTCGACTTTAGAAAGTCGATAGGAATTCATGTTGTTCTTCAAACAGGTGAGCAAATCACCACCACCATAGGCATCATTCACTATTCCCAAAAAGGGACTCACCTTGTTCCTGCAAAACCTCGTACGGGAGACTAATCATGCTCATTACCCAAAAAGAAGAAAACACAATCGGAACATTGTATATGTTCCTTCATCAACACCCTCATGCCATTTTGTCTGTTGAAATGGGAGGAGAAGAATCTTTTACCGCTGTCATGGATACCGCCTATGACACGGACAATGGCCTGGAAATGGATGAAGAAGGCTACGAGGAGTTCAGTGCGATTGTGCTGGAACGTCAGGACAATGGCGAGTTCGTTGAATTGACCTACCACCATTTCCCCAAAGTCATCCAAGTTGAAGGAAAGGTCATTTTCAAGAATGGCCAGTGGCACATATAGGGGGATTAGCCGTGGAACTAAACGGGGTGACACTTTTGCGCAAACATTTCCAGCTATACGGTTGCAGGGTGTAGCAAGGCCGTCTCGGCCTTGGGAGTCACTGTTCCCGATGTGACCGCCGAATTGGCTGTGTGCAGGTCTTTCCAGCGCGAGACGCGCTGGCTACCTTCAACCGTACAACTGGAAACATTTCCACAATTAAACACAGATGCGCTAATGCACTGGCAGCGTCTCGTTCATGCTGCCCGTGCGATAGCCGCGCAAGTCCAGGGTGACATAGGAGAAGCCGAGACTCTGGAGGGCGGTGTGGATGCGTGTGCGCAGAGACTCGTCCAGCAGCCTGGGGAGGTCAGCGGGGAGCAGTTCCAGCCGGGCCAGTGTGCCGTGGACTCTGACCCGCACCTGCTGGAAGCCCGACTCCAGAAGCAGCCGCTCCGCCTGTTCGACCATCTTCAGCTTTTCGGCGGTGATGGGTTCGCCATAGACGAATCGGCTGGCCAGGCAGGCATACGAGGGCTTGTCCCAGGTGCCCAGTCCGAGTTCACGGGAAAGCAGCCGAATGTCCGCCTTGGTCAATCCAGCCTCCCGCAGCGGCGAGAGGACGCCCAGTTCCCGGACGGCGACCAGACCAGGACGGTAATCCCCCAGGTCATCCATGTTGGAGCCCTCGGCGACGTGTTCAATGCCCTCCTGTCGGCAGAGTTCCAGGATTTTCGTGAACAGGGCGCGCTTGCAGAGGTAACAGCGGTTGGGCGGATTCTGGAGGAACGTCTCCCGCACCAGGTCATCGGCAGTGTATGTCACCTGGCGGATGCCGCGCTCTTTGCAGAATCTCGCGGCGGAGTCTCGTTCCCAGGTCGGCAGTGCCCCGGAGACGGCGGTCACGGCCAGAGCGCGATTGCCCAGCGCATCGTGGGCGACCGTCAGCAGAAAGGTCGAGTCCACGCCGCCTGAAAACGCCACCGCCACACTGCCCAGCCCCCGCAGATTCTTCCGCAGGGTCCGGTGTTTTTCCTGGATGTCCGAGGGGTGTTCCATGATGATTCTGTCGGAAAGCGCCAGGGTCGAGGCCGCCGTTGGCGCTTTTCCATACTGTAGCATGTCGTCGGGATTTTGCAAGGCGTTTCCATCTTCCAGACTTTTCAGTCGTGCGGATGTTCGTTTTTCAAAACATCTTGTTCCGAATCAAAAAGAGTTTCCCCGTTTTTCAGGTTGTTTTTTGCGTCTGGCATATCATATTAGACATACTTGAATTCAAAAGTCTCTGAAAAAGGGTCGTATGCGGTTGTATCATCCATGGCAAGAGAAGGCGCTGCGGCAAATCCGCGAGATGCTTTTTCATCCCGCCACGGGACTGGTCTATGATTACATCACCAGCCACGAGCGGGGAAGGCGTTTTGCGCATCTGCCCTCCCCCGAGGAGATACGGCACTCCTTCCCCAATCCCTGTGGCTGGGGGACGGGCATGGAGGATTGCGCCCTGAACACGGGGCTGATGCTCGCCTTGTGCAGTTTGGCGGGGGCGGATGATTCGGCTTTCGCCAATGCGCTCGCCAATGGCCTGGCGAGATGCGCGGCCGTGCATGGCGTCCCTGGCTTCATCGTCAGGGGCTTGCTCCCTGTGGATGGCGTCTGCTGCTATCCCAACAGTTCCCGTGACCAGTTCACTCTTGCGGTGTACGGAATGTGGTCTTATCTGGCCTCCCCGACCGTGACGGGCGAATGGCGCGAGGTCGGCAGACGAATGCTGTGCGAGGTCGCTGATTACTGTGAGCGGACGGTGACGCGGGAGAACCAGTTCAGCCTGATGCGTCTGGACGGCGGGCCAGCGGTGGTCTCCAGCGTCTGGGGTGATGAGTGCTGCCCGCATGAGATGCTCCGTCTCCCGATGATTTTTGCTGCTGCGTGGCTGGTTTCCGGCCAGGAGCGCTACCATAGGCTGGCCGCAGCCATTGTCCGCGAGGGGGTGGAGCGGACTCTGGAGGGCGACCCGGACAATCCGTCGTGGTGGGACATGCCGCTTTTGCAGATGCAGTGCTCGCTTCACCTCTTCAAGGCCAGCGGGGCGTTCCCCGAATTGGCTTCGGGGATTGAGGGCGGCATGCGACTGGCTTGCCGCGTTGCCCGTAGGCTTCTGGGGAAATTGCTGTCCGACGCGGAGAAATATGCTGGAGACTGGTGCGGACTCTACGACAACTGGCGGTATCTGCCCATGCGGGTCAGGGAGGAGACCGTCGCCCCCGATGGCCATACGGCCATGTTCGGCGGACTGACATACCTGAATCCCACGTTTCGCCTTGAATACGCCAGACCCAACCGATACCTCCGTGCCATCGGCAACTGCATGGCGACGCTGGCGCTGGCCTCCTGCGTTCCGGAAGACGCGGGGGACATGCTTGCCCGCCTGTGCCGCCTGATGTCGGGAATAGACCTTGAACGTTTTTCCGGCGGCGGCACCGTGCCGCTACTGTACGGCAGTTTCCTGTTTGAAAAGATGATACGCGAGGCCGCGGCCTCGAAGGAGAAGACCACAGATGCCCATGCCTGAAATCGGTTACGCCACGCCGTCCCCACGTCGGTTTTTCACGCTTGTTGAGTTACTGGTAGTTATCGCCATCATCGCCATACTTGCCGCGATGCTGCTGCCGGCCTTGTCGAAGGCGCGGGACAAGGCGCGCGCGATCAGTTGCGTGAACAACCTCAAGAACCTGGGAAGCGTGGTCATCATGTACGCGGATGACAACGAGGGGTTCGCCCCTGGAGCGAACACATTGCTGATGAAATACCAGTTGTGGACACGCACGACGACCTGGGGACTCGGCTTGTATCTGGGCGGGAGCGAGGACAATCCCTCCAAGTCCATTTTCTGTCCCTGCGGAGGGCGCGACTACCAGGCCTCGCCCGGCAGCGTCAAAATCACTGGTGACGGCGACAACGCCTACGACACCAAAATCAATTTCAGCTATTCGCTGAACTATCTGATGACCACGGTGGGCTTTAACGGGCGTCCGGACGTGTACCAGAGATTCTCCTCCAGAAAGACTCCAAGCCGAGGGATGATTGTGTGTGAAATCGGTCGCAATCCGCCGATTTTGAGCGGACTGCCCCATGCGGTGTATGCTGACCGCACCGACCATTTTCGGCTGAGCCATCCCTACGCAAGGAACTGCAATCTGGCCTATTGCGATGGCCATGTGGCGTCCTTCCTCTACCAGACGAACTGGAATGGGTGGGCGTCCTCCACTGACCCGGAGCAGCTGTTCCGTGACAATTTCTGAAATCAGGAGGTGAAGCCATGAAGAGATTCTGCGCCATGGTGTTTTCGGCCTTGACGGTTGCCGTGTCGGCGGTTGAATTGCCGGCCAGGGCGGTTGGGCACGAGGTCAAGTTCATCAGCCTCTCCTGGAACACGCCCAGGGCCGATGAGTACGTTCGGCGGCTGCCGGATTTGGAGAAGACCTGCCCTGCGGATGGGCTGGCCATCGAGATACACGGGCGTCCCCGCATGGTGAACGGGGTGAAGTTCGTCGCCGGCACCCGTACCCCGATGGGAAAAATAGCCTGGCAATACGAGGATTTCACGGATGTCATAGCCATGCTCAAGGAGGCGAAGAGCGCCAAATTCACCCACAATCTCTTCTACACCGTTCCGTGTCCTGGAGATATCGACTGGACATCCGATTCCGACTGGGAGGCCATCACCAACAACTACGCTCTGGCCGCCCGTGTCGCCAAGGAGACGGGGATGAAGGGAATCCTGCTGGACATAGAGCAGTATGGCGAGAAGTTCTGGATACCGAAGTTCACTCAACTGTCCCAGGACTACGAGGAACTCTGCCGAATCGCCCGCCGACGCGGGCAGGACTGGGGCAAGGCGGTGTTCGGACAGTTTCCCGATATTCTCATCTTCGCCTTGACCATGTTCAGTTCCCATGGCGGCAACCGGATGGTCGCCCCCTTCTTCAACGGCATTCTGGATGTGATGCCGCCGACCGCAATCATGACCGACGGCCATGAGACGGAGGGATACAAGGCCCACGATGTCGTGGATTATGACCGAATGCTGAGGGACAGATTCCGCCATTTCCCCAAATTGGTCGCTCCCGAAAACCGCAGCAAGTACTTTTCGCAGGTGCGGCTGGCTCCCGCCTTTTATCTGGACGCGATTTTCCTGGGGCGTCCTGAGTCCTGGAGCAAGGCCCTTGAACTGAAGCCTGAAGACGATAAGTTGGCGTTCTTTCAGCGCAACCTCTTCTCCGCCATGCGTGCTGGCGAGGACTTTGTGTGGCTCTACGGAGAACGGGCCTGCTGGAGCGCGCCTCGGGTCAAGAATAT
>JAFRLP010000320.1 GCA_017431185.1 Victivallales bacterium
CCCAAAAATGCTGGGATGCAGGGCATTCCGCCGTCGTGCCAGCCTGGGGCGAAAGGATTGTGCTTTAGCCCCCCTGCAGGTCATTGAACCCAAGGGCTTGCAGTTCCGTCCAAAGGTCTCGCAATAGCCGCCTCCGTAGATGCGCAGAGAACGGCAAAAGGCTACCGTCCCAGATAGCCACGGGGGCGGCGACGCGTTGTCGGCAAGGCGCGCTGGCGTCGGCGTCGTTCATCCTTGGCGAAAGTCTCCTCCAGAATCATGCGGGAGCGGTCGGCCTCGGAGAGTTCAGGCGGCGGTTCGGGCTCCATCAGCCAGGCGATGAACTTGCCGAACCACCCCTGCTTCTCCCGGGCATGGCGGTAATGCCTGCGAATGCGGGCCAGACGCTGCGGTGGCGTGCGCATAGCCCCCAACTCCAGGCATAGCCGATAATGGGTGACGGCCTTGGAGTTTCGTCCAAGCAGGCGTGCCGCCTCCGCCAGAAAATAATGGTACAGGATATTGCCAGGACTCATATTCACGAGTTTCTCGCACAAAGCCAACGTTGCCCGCCACTGTCCCGAGTCAAACAGCGTACGGGCATGCCGGAAGAGAATGAACCGCTCGGTCTTCTCCAAGTCCAGCATCAGGGTCTGAAGGGTGGTGTTGCGCGGGGCGTCGTTGCCGACGACCAGTTCCTCCAGAATATCGTCCGCCACGCTATCCATCACCGCCTTGTCACGATGACCAGGCGCAATGTTCGGGGTGTCATTGAAGGCCAGGCGCGAGTCATAGTCACGGCGGCTGTCGGGGTCAGAGAGCACGTCAAAGGCATTGACCAGGGCCTGAAAGCGCTCGACCATCTCGGGAGCGTCGCCATGAAGGTCGGGATGGCACTCGCGGGCCCTGGCGCGAAACGCCTTGTGCAACTCGTCAAAACTGCAAGTGCGCGACACTTGCAGGAGCTGATAGAGATTGACGGGGCATTTATCCATTGACATCCACCGAAGCAGCCAAGGCGACTCCGCGCAAAGTGAGCAGTTCAGGGGCTGGACGGAGGCCAGGCAGAGCCTTCAGGAAAAACGGTGCATCCCCGCCCGTCGGCAAAACCAGGCACTCCCCGCCCAACTGCCGACGGGTGGAGTCCAGCAGTTCACGGACGGCACCGACGATGCCCAAATCCACTCCGGCTGCCATGGCGTCCAGCGTGTTGGGGCCGACTGGCGGGGATGGGGCATCCCGCAACGGCAGCATCGGCAACTGCGCCGTATAGGTCGCCAGGGCCTTGCGCTGCAGGATTCGCCCTGGCATGATGGCGCCGCCAAGAAAAACGCCGTCACGCCGCACCACCACGGTATGGATGCATGTCCCGAAGTCGATGACCATGGCCGCGCCTCCGGCAATATGGAGGGCGGCGGAGGCGTTCGCCACTCTGTCCATGCCGAGAGTGGTGGAGTCCACCCGGGAAAAATCCAACTGTGGAAAATCCGCCGTGGTGAGGAACCGCAGCGATGGATAACGTTTTTCCAGCAGCGTCCGCAGTTGCGGCACGACACAGACTGCGGCTCCCGTCCACGCTTCGGGCATTTGTTGCAGGAATGGAATATGTCCCAGGACCAGAGCGTGTCCGGTGTCGCAGACATCCAGCAGCCGCGGCCCGTCCGGTTCGTCCAGTGCGGTCTGGATATGCGTGTTTCCGATGTTCAAAAGCAGCCGGTGCATTTGCTCACTCGTATCTCAGGCAGTCAATGGGGTTGAGACGGCTGGCTCGCCAGGCGGGGTAGAACCCGAAGAAGATGCCCACTAGCGCACTGAAGGTGAAGGAGACCGCCACGGAGGATTCCGTAATCAGGATGGGCCATTTCTGGACGTTGCCGACAATCAGCGCACCGGCCACGCCGCCGGCCACCCCCACCAGTCCGCCGACGCAGGAGAGCACGATGGACTCCAGGAGAAACTGCACCAGGATGTCGATGGGGCGCGCCCCAATGGCCATGCGCAGACCAATCTCCCGCGTGCGCTCCGTCACCGACACCAGCATGATGTTCATGATGCCGATGCCCCCGACCACCAGCGAAATGGATGCGACCACCCCCAGCAGGATGGTCATCATCCGCGAAATGCTGGTCACGCTGTCCACCACCTCGGTCATGTCCCGCACGTCAAAGTCGTCGGGCTTGTTTTTGCCCAGACGGTGGCGCATCCGGAGCAGCGACTTAATTTCGGCCTTGGCCGCCTTGAGGTCATCCAGGCTGCGCAGGCTGACCATGAGCATGTTGACATTGTTGAAGATGGAGTTCTGCAGGACACGCCGAACCGTGGTGTAGGGCATGATGAGCAGGTCGTCCTGGTCATGTCCCATGGCGTTGCTTCCCTTGCGCGCCATCACCCCAAGCACCTTGAAGGGCATGTTTCGCACCCGTATGGTCTTGCCCAACGGGCTCTCCGTGCCGAACAGGTTGGTGGCGACCGTCTGTCCAATGACCACCACGCGCCGACCGCTTTTCACGTCCGTCTCCGTGAAGAAGGAGCCTTCGCCCACATCCCATTTTCGCACCACGGTGAAGTCAGGGCCGACGCCGTTGACGCTGGTGGCCCAGTTGCTGGACATGTACATCACCTGCGCACTGGCATTGACCATGGGGGAGACGGCCAGCACATAGTGGGAGAGTTCCTGGGCGATGCGGGCGCCGTCGTCCGCCGTGAGGGTGGTGCTCATGCCGGCGCCCAGGCGCGCGCCGCCGCTCGACAGGCTGCCTGGGAAGACCATCACCAGATTGTGCCCCATGCCGCTGATGGAGTTCTGCATCTGGGTCGAGGCGCCCTGGCCAATGGCGATGACCGCAATCACCGCCGCAATGCCCACGATGATGCCCAGGGCAGTCAAGGCAGACCGCACCTTGTTCCGCCAGATGGCCCGCAGCGCCACCTTGAATATCATCAGAAAACTCATTGCACCACCTTTCCGTCGCAGACGACGATTTTGCGTTTCGCATGGGCGGCGATGTCATCCTCGTGGGTGACCATCACCACCGTGATGCCCTCATCGTTCAGACCGCGCAGAAACTCGACGATTTCGATGGAGGCCTTGGTGTCGAGGTTTCCAGTCGGTTCATCCGCCAGAATCACGGAGGGGCGGTTCATCAGGGCCCGGGCGATGGCGACCCTCTGCTGCTGGCCGCCCGAAAGTTGCGCGGGCGTGTGCCAGAGCCGTCCCCCCAGCCCGACTTTGGTGAGCAGTTCGATGGCTCGCGCACGCCGTTCCGAGTTTTTGACCTTGCTGCCATAGAAGGAAGGCAACTCCACGTTCTCGATGGCACTGGTGCGGGGCAGAAGATTGAAGTTCTGGAAGACGAAGCCGAGTTTCTCGTTGCGCACAGCGGCCAGCTCGTTCCGGCTCATCCCCGCGACCTCCCTTCCATCCAGCAGATAGGAGCCGGAACTGGGCGTGTCCAGGCACCCCAGGATGTTCAGCAGCGTGCTCTTCCCTGACCCGGAATGCCCCATGATGGCGACGAATTCACCGTAGTCGATCTGGAGCGACACGCCATTGAGGGCGTTGACCACGCCCTCGCCGACATGGTAGGTCTTGAACATGTCCTTGATTTCAATCAGCATCGCCCTGCCCTCCCTAGCGCGGCGGGGGGCCGCCAGGACCGCCGCCCGGCCCGCGCCGTCCGCCCGGCGGACGCATCATGAACGGGTTGGTCTCCTGCTTCTCCTTGCTCTTCTTGAGTTCCTCCGCCGTCATCACCCCCGTGGCGACCTGCTTCCCCGAGAGATTCTCGTCCTCGGAGGCGACCTCCACATTGATTCCGTCGGAGATGCCCGCGGAAATACGCACGGGATGAATGCGGTTCGGGTCATCGGCCACCCACAGCACCTGCCCCGCATCCGGCGGGGGGGGCGCGCCTTCAGGCGCAAAGCGCAGCGCGGCAGCCGGCACGGTCAGCACGTCCTTGGCCTGCGACACAATGATGGAGATGGTGGCCGTCATGCCAGGGAAGAGCTTCTCGTCGGGATTGGCGGCCTCCACAATGACGGGATAGGTCAC
>JAFRLP010000321.1 GCA_017431185.1 Victivallales bacterium
GAAGCGTGGTGACCACGCTGAGCCCGAGCGATGAGGCCATCGCGCCGCACCGTGAAGGCGGTTGGAATGAGAGTTTTGCAATTGCCTCTATATTATACTACACTTTCCTTTGATTGCAAGAGCGTATCCCTCTTTTTCCTCTTTTTTTTTCTCCTTCCCGTCCTTCGTGATTTTTTTCTCCTTCCTGTCTTTCCTGCCTTTCCCGTCTTTTTTGTCCTTCTTATCATTACTACACTAACCTCAACTACACTAAAGTCTATCACACTATACTACACTTCACTCTCATTCCCTCGTCAAGAAACCAGAGGGTGAAAAAGAAAAAAGCCATCCTCAAGAAGGATGGCTTCAAGATATCAGGAAAGAAAGAGGAAAGAAAGGGTTAAGATATCAATTATGGGGAAAAGGAGGCGAGAAAGTCGGCGATTCCCCTACGGAGACCAGGGAACAGTTGGGAGGAGCAGAAATGGCGGGTATCGAGAATGTCCTGGCGGGAGAGTTTGGGGGAGTAGTGGTTTGGGGCGGTGGCGGCGGCCAAGGCGAAAGCGGAGATGTTCATGCCAAGGGCGTGCCCCATGATGATTTCCATGGCAAGGTCGTGTCCAAGCATGTCGGCGCCGCCGGAACGGGAAAGGCGGGCCTCGGAGACCGTGGGAAATTGGGAGCCGGGGACGGAGTGGAAAATGCCGAGACGCGGAAAAATGCCGTTGCCTGCGAGGGCGTTCATGAGTTCGGAATTGAGATGCTGCGAGAGTGCCTCGGACATGTCGGGAAATGGATTGGAGAGGAAGGTTTGGTTGCCGTCCAGAGGTGAGCAATGATGACCGTTGATGAAGTCGGTCAGGAGCAGCCAATTGCCGCTTTTGAGTTCGGGGTCGAGGCTAAGCCCGGACTCGATGAGGATGGCATTGCGTACACCCGCGCAAAACGCGCCGCAAAGGGGCAGAATGCAGGGGGTGACGCCGAGGCCCTCATAGAGGTGACGATGGCCTTGCAGGGCCAATACGCGATGGTTGAGAACTGTTCCATAAAGGAGTTGCGGGTGCTCCGAGTCGGGGTTGGCGAAGGCTGGCATATCGGGCAAGGCGGCCAGGGGAGCCCTCTGGGGCGGAGAGTCGAAAAGTTTCTCCGCGTGAAAGCCGGAGCCGAGTTGAATGAAGAATTGCGGCGGCCCCCATTTCTCGAAAACCCGCGAAAATATGTTGGCTGTATGACGGGAAAGAATCTCCAGACGGCAAGCGGAAGGCTGAGACATAGGCGGAAAAGGAGAATTTAATGAGAAGGGTAGATAAAAATATCCCTGAAGCAGACACCGCTTTTGCTGTCAACCGTGAGGGAAAACGAACAGGTGGGAATGGCAGGGCAACGGGCGACATAGACAAGTTCGTTGTTCAGATAGACAAGAATGGACTTGGCCTCAAACACGAACTTGCAGGAAATCCATGTGGCGGCGGAGGCGTCAATCACGTCGTCAATGGGAACGTGCTTTCCGCGCATGTCAAAGGCGAAGAGATTGGCGTTGGATGCGGGCAGGTAACGCCAGAGCAGGGAAGCGTCAAATTGTGAATTGCCGTCGGAAAAGCGGAAAATGGTGGATGAAAACGAGGCTCCGCCGCGGCATTTCAACTCCAGGGTGGAGCCAGGGGAAAGCCGGGGAAGGAGAGTGAGGGCGGAGGAGTGGCTGCCGGAGAAGAGAATCGGGGAAACCCCATGGGTGTGCTTGCCGAAGACATGCCAGCCGCTGTCTCCGCTTTGCCGCCAAAATCCCAAGGAGGCCGCCATGGAGATGAACCTTTCGTGAAAATATTTTTCCTGAATGAATCGGTTCAGGGCAAAGGCGCCAATGACAAACCCCAGCAAAAGCAGAAAGACGAGGATGAATCTGGTTATCCGAAACTTCCGTAGCAAAGACCGGGAGGAGGATTGCAGGGAGTTGGGGAGAAGGGAGTTGACGTCCTCCAGGTCGGCAATCAGCCTGGCATAGTCATCATACCTCTCCCCGGCGTCAAGTCTGCCCATTTTGTCCAAAATGGAGACAAGCCGTGCAGGAAGATACGCGCCAGTGCGGTGTGACAAGCAGGGCAGGTCGTGCGACAGCTTGTATTTGAACAGTTCCTCGCAGGAATCAAACTGGAAGGGAGGCTGCCCCGTGAGCATGAAAAAGACAGTGCCCGCCAGAGAGTAGATGTCGGCCCGAAAATCAACCTCCCTGTCATCCAGAATCTGTTCCGGCGCCATGTAATTGGGACTGCCAAGCACGATATGGTCGGAGCAGTCCGCCATGAGACCAACCGACCGGATATGGCGCGCAATGCCGAAATCACAGATTTTCACCCTGGTCGTGGACTTCGAGAACATCTCGTCCAAACTGGGATGAATGGTATCGAACTCGTTGGCTATGAGGATATTGTCAGGCTTCAAATCGCAATGGATGAAGTCCTGGCTTTTGACATACGCCAGACCGTAGCAGACATCCAGCAGAATGCGCATGACAATCGGCAACGGCAGAGGGCCGTAGCGCAAAACCAGGTCACGCACGCTCTTCCGCCCTGGCACGTACTCCATGACGACAAACAGATGCCCGCCCGACTGCACCATGTCATAGATGGTGACGATGTTCGGATGATTCAGCGCGGCCATCGTCTGCGCCTCGTCACGCAGCCAATTGGCATGGCGTTCATCATCGGAGTCGGCCAATTTGACCACCTTGACCGCCACAAGGCGGTTCAAGCGCTTCTGGCGGGCAAGAAATACCGTGCCCATCCCGCCGCTGCCAAGCTTCGACAGAAGCTCGCAGTCCGGGAGCGAAAGCGTCTTGTCATCCGCCGTAAGCGGATGACCTGGATAAAAAAGACCGCTGCCTTTTGGGTCAAGAACGACAGTGGTGTCATTGTTGGTCGGTAAATGGGAGTCCAAAGCAGAACCTGGGGTGATTTTTCAAAATTATACGACCAGTTTCAGCGTTTTTCAAGCAACCCGGTGACGATTGGCAAAACTCTTTGTTCTTGCGAAAGGGTTGACAATCCATGGAGACACGTTATATTAGTATTCATGGATTAAGCCATGGTAAGCCAAAAATCGGGATTGCTCAGGCAAGTCAAGATGTAACAGGCAGGAGAAGACAAGATGTCAAGGTGCACGAGATGACGATAGCGTTAAAAGAGGAAACATCGGTATTGGAGGGGTTTCGGCGTCGTTTTCTGGCGGATTTACGGGCGCGGGTGTTTCTGCCTGGCCAGAAGCTTCCTGGGGAGCGTGAGCTGGCGAAGCGCTATGGTCTGGGGCGCAGTTCCGTGACCAAGGTGCTGCGCGAATTGCAGGAGGAGCGATATCTGGAGCGGATTCCCATCCGCGGGACGTTTATCCGTGCGGATTTGCCGAAGCGCGTGGAGCCAGTGCGTTTGGTGCTGGCGAGCACAGACACCTCGCTCTCCGAGGAGAATTACGACATGTTCTCCTGGGAGCGCATATCTGAACTGCTGCGTGGGCTTCTTTACGAATGTGGACAGAGGCCAGGGGTTTCCATCGTCTGGCATTATTGTCCTCCAACGGACGATGAGGACGAGTTCAAGCGTCAGTGCGAAGACTTGGCGGAGGCGGACGGCGTGGCCTTTCTCGGAGAGCGTCAGGAACGTCTGAAGGAGAATTTCCTTCTGACAGGCAAGCCAGCAGTGGTGGTGGTTCCGCCGCGTCCAGATCAGCAGCGCTACCCCGTCATTGGCTTGGATATCCGTCATCTAGGTGAGCGTTATGCGCACATGCTGGTGAAGCGATTTCCAGGACGGGATTTCCTGGTGGTGGAGCATGAGCCGGAGTCGGCGGATATCATCAATCACGCAGAGGCCGAGCACGAAATGCAAAACACTTTCGCCTTGTGCGGTGTGAAATGCGATTGGCTGCATTTCCCTGTCTGCCGAGGAAGCCATGATGAATGGAGGGCGCGCATCGCTGAACGATGGCAAGAAATTGCCGCCTGCCGTGGACGCGTCGTATTGGTCATGAACCGTTCGCTGCTGTTGCCATTGCTGGATTTTCCCACGCGCGAGTGCGGGCTGGAAATCGTTGCCTACCGAGGAGGCAACACCATGCGCCATCTGCATCCTGCAGTGTTCTATCTTCACGAACCCTACTTTGCCATAGGAAGGGAGGTCATTCGCGCTTTGAGTGACGCCTTCCGCGAGCATCGTCAGCCGACGGGAAGAAGCCTGCCCGCCGTGCTCCATTATGGTGAAAAGTGCCTGGAACAACTTGATTCATTCCGATAAACATTAGGAGATTGTCAAATGCAAACCGTGTCTCGCAAAGGATTTACGCTCATCGAACTGCTGGTCGTCATAGCCATAATCGCCATACTTGCCGCGATGCTTCTGCCCGCCTTGAGCAAAGCGCGGGAGAAGGCCCGTGCCATCAGTTGCCGTTCCAACATGCGGCAATGCGCCATTGCCTACCGCTTTTACCTGGAGGACAATGACGGGTATCTTCTTTGGGCGTACAGTCCCGTCCAGGGAACTTGGATGGTGCGCATGAAGGCCGACAAATACCTCAATGACAACGCCGCGTTCCTCTGTCCCAATGGCAGAACCCAGTTGACTAACACAGTGGCGGACAACGGCATTGGCCTGAACATCAACACCTTTGGAGGAAACGG
Source organism: Victivallales bacterium (assembly GCA_017431185.1). The sequence goes on from JAFRLP010000321.1 coordinate 4,646, forward strand.
CATCACCACACCTGACTCATGGGCCAAGGAACAGGGGCTGGTTCCCTTCAGCCGAAATAGCACGAACATGCTGTTCATGGACGCCGCGCTCAAGGGAGAGGCCGACGGCAAGGGGCAGTCCTACATGTGCCAGAAAGGCTGGCCTTTCCAAAACGGCACATTTACCTACAATCCCCCATCCATCCGCCACCAGAACAAGGCCAATGTCGCGTTTTTCGATGGTCATGTGGACTGCCTGGGCAATCAGGACATCGGCGGCAGTTACAAGTACTGGAATCCCGTGCGGAGTTTCCAGAAGCCTGAATTCACCTGCTACTGAGCGGAAGGGAGGCATGACATGAGAAGATTCCTGCTTGCGGGTTTGTTTTTGCTTGGCCTTGGGCTGATGGCCGTGCCCATAGAGGAGCGGATTGTCCTGGCCGACCCTCTCACCAAGGGAAAATCGCTCTACAAGGCGCACAAATGGATCCAGAACGGCGCGAAACTGGAGGTCTCCGAGGAGGGAACACTGGCGGGCAAGGGCAGGGTTGCGCCTGTCATCTGCATTGACCCCGCCGTCTGGGACTGCGCCGAAGGCGCCCTGGCCTTCACCATTGTCCCTGTGGACTGGCAGAGCCCTGGCCATGACAAGGAGTTCATGCTGTTCTACACCATGCTCAAGAATCATGGCAAGCCAGAACTGGGATTTCGCACGGGGGACACCTGCTGTCTGCTGAAGACCGCCAGAAGCCAGGGCACAGGCAAGGAGATGCTCATTCTTCAGGGACAGAATGGGCAGGCCGTGGAGAATCGCGCCTACATCATCATGCTGAATGAGA
>JAFRLP010000322.1 GCA_017431185.1 Victivallales bacterium
GCGAAGAGGTCAGCATCCAGGGAGTAGCCTATTTTCAGGCCTCGGAAAAGAGCGGGATGCATCTGCACATCCACCAGTCGCGGTTGCATATCGCGGCCTTTGAAAAAGGCCACGGCACGGTGACGCTCAACGGGGTGGACTACCGCATCCAGCCTGGAGACATATTCGTCATCTTTCCCGGAGACCGCCATCAGTTCCTTCCAGACGCACGGCATCCTTTTGTGGCATTGTTCTGGCATCTGCTCTGGTATGGTTCCATCCCAGTTGACCTGCCGCGCTATCTGAACCTGCCCAAACAGGAACGCCCGGCATTCTTCCGACTGAACCTGCGTGCCGTCAAGACCTGGAACGCCACGGAAACTCCAGCCAACCAAATGATGCTCCACGGCTATCTGCTGCAGGTTTTCGCCAATCTTCTGCGTGTGTCTCACGCTTCCGACACGCCAAAACCGGAATTGGGCTTTGCCGACGTGGACAAGACCCTGAACCCCGTTCTCAATGCCTTGCATGGCCCGCCATTCTTCTATCCCGGCATTGACGCGCTGGCGGAAAAAGCGGGGGTCAGCCGCCGCACACTCACCAAAATGTTTCGCCAATACGCGGGGTGCGGCATCAAACAGTACTATTTCCAGAACATGATGCGCTATGTTGACCGTGTGCTCTCCACCGGAGAGGAACACATGTGCGATGTGGCCAAATTCTGCGGCTACTCCTCCACCCAGAATTTTCTCCATGCCAGGCGGGACTACCTGGCCCGTCCAACGCAAAAAACAAACCAGAGGGAACCTGTCGCCAGTCCTTCTCCGACGCAGGAAGAAACGCCGAACCGGTAATGGGATGGCGGAAAAAAGGAGAATTTGGGTGAATTTGAGATGGAAATGGGTTGCAATTCTTCTTTGAGGCAATAGATTGTATAGCCATAGAGAGAGGTTCTCACCTTCAACCAAACAGGAGAAAGCAAAATGAAACTGTTGAACCGTGTTCTCTGTTCCGCCGCCATGCTGCTGGCCCTTGGCCTGTCCGCCGACCCCATTCCATTGACCGAAGCCGCGGCGTGGGCGAACAAGCCCTCCCCCAACGTCAAATTCGAGGATGGCGTGATTGCCATTACCGGCCGGCAGGCCCTGACTGGCAAGAACATCTACGAAGTTGACACCGCCAAGACCTACAAAATCTCCTTCCAAATCCGCGCAACCGGTGAGGAAGAGCAGACCACCACCTACATCGGATACATTCCCCTGAATGCAGCCAAGGCGGAAATCACTCCCATGAGCGTCTTTCCATACGCGGGAACCGAGGGTGTTCTGGCCGAGGACGTCAACACGGGCGACACAATCATCAAAATCAAGCCCAACAAGGCACAGCACTGGAAGAACGTCCGCAACTACTGGCGCGTTGCCTTCGATGTCCAGCCCGACTTCAGCGACCTGCCCAACAACAAACTCTCCCCAGCCATCAAAACGGAAGAAACCAAATTGGACGGGGAGGTCATTGAGATTGCCCTGAGCAAGCCTATGACCTTCTCCGCCACCGCTGGCACAGCCGTCCGCGGGCATTCCAGCGGCGGAAAAATGTACGTCTGGCATGGCAAGGCCACGCCCGAATGGAAGACCGTCAATTTCGTCACCAAGGGAATCTCCGTCCGCGGCATCTCCGCCAAGGAATTCTGGAAGGGCAGCAAATTCTTCAAGACCCTGATCTACAGCAACTGGACCAGCTACAAGACCAGGCCCGGCATCGAAATCAAGGACCTCCAACTGGAAATCCTTGACTAGCGCCAGCAAGGCCCCCTGCCTTTTAGGTTGTAACACTCCTATCAAACACGGGGGATGTTCGCCCCGCCAGGGGCGGAACACTGTTAACCCCAGGCGCGTTCACCTGGGCTGCAATCGCGGCAAATCGGTTTGCGCCCCGCCAGGAGCGCCACCATGCAGACGCGCCACGTGCGTGTTTACTGCATTGTGTTGACGGCGGCGCGGACGCCGCCGCTACACCAGTCCGTTCCATGCCGACACATTTTGTGTCGGCATTTTTATTATGCAAAATCAATGTTTTGCGCAATAACTCTTTAATTACCTTGCGCATATTTGTTTTTGGGCATTTTTGGTTGTATCATATAGGAAAATGCAAGAGCCTGACAGAAATGGCCAGGCGAAGATTTTCGCAGACCACCGCAAGAAGCAAAGATAGATACCCATGAAAATGAAAAGCAGACAGGCCACATTTTTCACGCTCATCGAATTGCTCGTCGTCATAGCCATCATCGCCATACTTGCCTCGATGCTTCTGCCCGCCTTGAGCAAGGCACGGGACAAGGCGCGCTCCATCTCCTGCATCAACAATTTGAAGCAGATGAGCATGGCCTTCATTTTCTATATCGACTCCAGCGATGAATCTTTCCCGAGATATGATAATAACTATATCACCTTGACTGGCACGAACTCCAAGTCCTGGAGCACCGCTTTGATGGAATATGGCGGGTTCGACGCCAAACAGTACATTTGCCCTGGCTTCGGATACAGCAGAGATTCGGGTGTGGCCCCGCTGAACAGCAAGGGATTTCCCACTTATTACATCCATTACGGCTACAACGGAAAGTATTTTGGCTCGACAGGCGGGCTGGCCAGTTCGTATTCCGACAAAGCCGAGAACAATGCGCCAATCCGCACTCCCCAAATCAAATTTCCATCGATTGCCTATGTTGTCATGGACACATACTCCGCCAAATACGCTGAAAGAAATGTCGGTTCGATGCAGGTTGTTCCCTATTATCGCCAGACGGCCACGGATGTCGCGGTGGGGCAGCCTCATGGACGGCATGGCAATTCGGTCAATATCTGCTATGCGGACTTTCATGTTTCGGCGTGCCGCGTGAATCCAATCAATGCCTACCAGGCGCTGACATCCACGGAAGGGGGATATCTGAATGTCCGCTGGACAGGCGGTCGCTGGGGCGGGAACCCCTGAAACAGGCCATAGGATGACATCATGAAAAAATGGACTTGTTTTGTTCCCGTATTTGCCCTGACTATCCTGCTGAACCTGAATGGATGCATTCTGAAAAACGGTAATCAGTCGCTGCCCGCAAGCCAAATCGAACAGAAATCCGATCCTGACGGCGACCCGAAAATCTTTGGTGCAATCAATTCCAGAGAGAATATAATGAACCCCGCCAACTGGCAGGGAAGGTCTGACAACCTTGCAGTTGAAAGGAAGGATGGTCGGATTCGCTTCGCCTGGAACGGAGCCACATTTGAAGGAGAAACCGCAATCGGGCCTCTGTTTGACGCAACACCCGATGCCATCATCCGAGGCGACCTCTGCTTCCAAAAACTGAAATGGACTTTCGGCAGCGAGGCAATACCGAAAATCCTTTTCTATGATTCGAATGGAAAACTGATCCTGGAAAAACGGTTTGACTCCTCCAATATTCCAGGCTATAGTCCGATGATGCTGACGGAAGCGCATGATGAACTCGCCCTGAATGTGCCAGTAAACTATTTCAATTACTGGCAAGTCCCGAAAGAGACTACCTGTTTCCGCATCGGTTGGACGTTATGCAAATCAGCGTCTTCCATCAGACTGGACAGACTGGCTTTCCGAAACGTTGACCCGTCATTGAAAAGTTGGAAAACCCAGCCGCCGATGCCGAAAGACCTTTATCCGCATCAGCGAAGAGAGTGCTCCGATACGGAACTCGACCAAATAGTCGCAGGCAGGCCAAGGCTTTATCCGAAACTGGTGCGACAGCAGGACAGAGTGAAGATTCAGGTTGACGGGGAGACCGTCTATCCAGCGATTTACCATACCAATAGTTATCTGCCTGGAACGCCGTTGGAATTCTATCCGTCCATGCGGAAAGCGGGATTTCGAATCATGGACATCTGGGTAGGCACAGGGAAATGCCACGGTTCACAGCATGAGGCAATGAACGATGACGGAAGCATCGATGTGACCCCGTGGCGTACAGCGGTGCGTAAAATCCTCCGTGAGGCCCCAGACGCGCTGGTCTTTCTCGCGGTCAAGATTTTCCCTGAACGCGACTGGCTGATGGCCCATCCTGAACTGTGGATGACCACTGCGGACGGCATTCCGTTCATTTACGGCTATCCCTACTATCCCATGGGAAAGAACCCCAATCACGTTCTCCCGAAAGGCCATGACCGGATCCCCTCCATGTTCTCGGACATCTTCATTTCCCATATAACGCAAAAGTTGGCCAACATCCTGAGAGAATTTGAAAAGACGCCCGAATCGAAAGCCGTGGCGGGGATTTACCTGGTCGGGTTCGACGACGCCCAGTTTCGATCTCCGAATATCAGTTTCACCCCTGACGCATCAAAGGCGGCTTTGTCCGCATATCGGGCATGGCTGAAGAACAAGTATCAAACGGACACTGCACTGCAAAAGGCATGGAATGACCCGAATACCACAATCGACGCTGTTCAGTTTCCCTCCAGAGAGCAGTTGTGGGCTGACCGTCCTTACTACCGTCTCGGAGAGGCCTCTCCTGAGGCGGATTACAAAATGTTCTATGTCTCTGGCGAAAGGAAATTCAAGAACGCACTTCGGAAAACCGCGAAAGAGGCAGCGCCGAGACTGCTGGCAGGCAATTACGACTGCACCTTCGGAGCCCTTGGCTCCTGGGGACACACTGGATTCAGTTTTCGGGAAACGCTCGATGCCCCAGGCGACTTTTCCATCTGGCTACCCAGTTACGGACGGGATCGGGACGGTGACGGCATGGCCCTCCAACTCTACCAGTATCCTGGCTCCCTGCTGCTTCGGAACAAACTCTGCATCATGGAGCATGACTACCGTCATCCCGAAATGCCGAAACTTTATTTCGGACACTACACAGCCAGGAACTGGCAGGCCGTCCACAATCGGGAAAGTTTTCGCAACGCCCTTCTGCACGCCACGGCTTTCACCACCGCTCTGGGAGGCGGGTATCACTTCTATTCCCTGCAGAACAGTTGGCTGAAACCAGCAGATTCCATTCCCTCCATCGCCGCAGCCAGAAAAGTCGCGGACTCCGCCAGCGGGGACTCCTCCCAGGAGAGGATTGCCATCATGTGCGATGACGACAGCACCTTCTACAACACCATTCATCCGAGTTGGATCCCCGCTTTCTTCAATGTACGCAATTTCCCCGTCTGGAACGTCCAGAAAAGCGGGATTGCCTTCAATGTCTATGAGGCGCACGATGCCCTGGATGACCGATTCGACGCGCCAAAAGTCCTGTACTTCTCCGACGCTGGAACCCTTACGCCGAATGACGTCGCCGCGATTCGGAAGAAATGGGGTAGAGACGGACGGGTGCTCGTCTGGCAGGGCACGCCTTCCTTCCTGGTCACCAAAGACCAGCAAGCCATCGACCAGGCTCTGGGCACGAAAATCAGGATGCTGCCAGACAATTTCCCCAAGATGCTGAAAGCCGAGCCATCCGATGCGGAGCCGCTGTTGCGGAACCTTTCTGGCTACATGGTGCAATGGCCCACGATACGCGACCCATATAGACTTCCGCCACGATGGGAAATTGCCGATCCAACTGCCGTCAGGGTGCTGAACTACCAGGGGACAGACCACTGCGGCCTGGCCGTGAAACGGCACAAGGGCTTTACCGAAGTGTTTCTAGGACAGCCAGGTGCTGTCAGTCCGCAGTTATTCCGCAACATAGCGGCGGAAGCAGGCATTCGGCCTGTGCTGGATACCGATGACATTGTGTTGATCGGCGGAGGCCTTCTCTCCTGCACTGGAAGCATCGGCAATGGCGTTCGCCGTCTGAGGATGCCAGTCGGAACAAAGGATTTCATTCCGCTCACAGGCCAGAAAATCCTGAGACGCGGAAAGGACTGGGTGGAAATTAACCTGAAATACAGGGAAACCGCTGTTTTCCAGCAGGTCTTCAATCAATAACAAGTTCTTGCCAGGAAGGACGAAAGAAGCGATGACCAAGTGCTTCCATCCCAACATTGGACACAACTACTCCCTGTGCGGGCGCAACACGATTGTTGCCACGCTGCACCGTGATCTGCTGGAGCAGTTGCGGATCAGCGCACGGCATGGGGAGCAGATGCCGTCTCTGCGCACGTTGGCCAAGGAACTGAAGGTCGCTCCGCAAACTCTTCAGCAAGCCTATTGTCAACTGGAGGCGGAAGGCCACCTGGAGCGCAGTTCCGGCGGCAGAATCTGGCACGTCCGGCGCGACATCCGCCCTTGGAAGAACCTTGGCCTGCTTCTGCCCTGCAGTTTCAGCGACTACATGCTGGACTACGCCAGGGAGGTGGGATGCCATCGGCTGTTCTATGCGAGCATTGTCGAAACCGCCACTGAATTGGGCTACGCCACCATCATTCACCAGTTGCCTCCCCCTGACGCACCCCAGGAGGCCATCGACGAGTCGCTGGCAGCCATCCGTCAAGGCACCTGCGGAATCATCCACTTCGGCAACAGGGGATTCAATATGGATGCTCCGTTAAGGCAGTTGCTTCACTGCCATGACATTCCCCAGGTCATGTTCAACTGTGTCTTTGACTCGGAAAGGGAGTTGCCAGCCGTGCTCAGCGATGGAAAGGCGGTCATCAGTTCACTGGTCAACTTCGCCTATGAAAACGGGCATCGGCGCATCGGTCTGGTCAAGGTCGACAACGACAACGTTTCCAAATGTCCCCGCGTCGAATACCCGCTTCAGAAGACAACATGGTTCATAGAGGAATTCATAAGGCGTGGCGTCTCCCCCTCCAACCTGACCATTCTGGAGGTGGCCAGCAGCAGCCGAATCACACAGGAGGAACTTTGTCCCGTTTTGGCCTCCCAAAACCTGCCCACCCTGTTCTGGTGCCGTAACGACGACCTGGCCATCAACCTTGTCCAGTTGCTCAAGTCAGCGGGAAAACGGGTGCCTGAGGACATCTCCGTCATCGGCTACAACGACCTGAGTTCGTCCTCGACCGCCGAAAACAGCCTGACCACCTTCCACAATCCGCTCTACGAGATGGGCCGCCTCACCGTCCAGCGGCTGGTGCAGGTCATCGAGCATGGCAAAGTCACGGGCGAGCGCATCATGCGTCTGCCACCGACCCTCGTCATCCGCTCCACCACCGCGACTGCGCCCATTCCACGCTCCAGGACATTCAAACAATCACAAAAAAACGAAAGACTGCCATGAAAAGCAAACACGCTACTCCTTTCACTCTCATTGAATTGTTGGTCGTCATAGCCATAATCGCCATACTTGCCGCCATGCTGTTGCCGGCCTTGTCGAAGGCCCGGGACAAGGCACGCTCCATCAATTGCATCAGCAACCTGAAAGGGATGATGCTGGTGCTGGACATGTACGCAGATGAGAACGATGGCTACATCCCCAACTACTACCAGCATGACTATCCCTGGAGCTACGTGCTGGGGGGACGGGTTGACACGTGGGCGAACATGTCGGCGCCCTGGAAGCAGACGGCACACTGCCCCTGCATCCAGTACAAGCAGATTTCCAACAACAACCCCTATCGCGGTCGGTTCGAGGTCACCTACGGAATGCTCATCGGCGGCAGCGGGAGGTATATGCGCTGGAGCACTGGCGAACCTCTCCAAGGCGGCTACGACCACAAGGCCGTCTATTACAAACTGGCCTCCTCGCGCCGTCCCATCCTGGCCGACAGTCTCCACGTGGAGACATGGCAGACCCTTGGGATAATTCGGAACTCATCCGCCATCTACCCCGCCAGTGACAGCAACACATACCCTCGGGCCTATGCGATTCACGCTGACAAGTTCAACCTGGGCTTCTGGGATTGCCATGCGGAAGCCTGGAGCGGCGAGCAGGGGTACGACAACGGCGTTTTCCGCATCTGGTACGACAAGGCAGGGGCCTGTCATACCAAAACCAAATGGGAAGACTATTGACAACAGGAGAAAACGCCATGAGAACCTTTGTCGCCCTGTCCATCCTATGCTGCGCAGTCGCCCTGGCCGCCACGGACACCTCCCTGACTCCCGTCGCACGGGAGGACATCCTCTTCCTGGCCCACTTTGACGAGTCGCTGCTGCCTGAAATCGGCAATTCCGAAGGCGCAATCCTGCCCACTAAAATCACCATTGGCGGACAGGGTTTCCCATTGGGCGACGGTCGACAGGAGGCGGTCGATCTCAAGGGCATCGGCAAATGCCTCACCTTCGGCGCGGAGGACAACTACAATGCGCGCGAGGGCACCATCCAGATGTGGATTTTGCCTAAATGGGACTTAGATTCCTACGCCCACTGCATTTTCTTCCAGCTTGTTCCCGA
>JAFRLP010000323.1 GCA_017431185.1 Victivallales bacterium
CCGCGTCCTCTCAAGTCGGCGGTGGCGGCGCCTCCGACCTTGACTTTCAGAATGCGCTCAAAGAAGAAGCGCAGAAGCCTATCCAGAAGCGACTCCTTTTCCTCGGAACTGGGAAGCCCCGCCATGTATCGGCGGACATCTTCCGCAAGGGCCTCCGCCGTCTGGTAGCGCTCCTCCAGTTTGCAGTCAGTCGCCTTGCGGATGATGCCCTGCAGTGCCTTGTCGATTTTCCATTTGAACTGATGCTCAATCGGCTCCATGATGGCCTTGCGGCCATGCTCGATGATCTCTTTCTCATTATTGCCGGTGATGGCGTATTGAAGCGTGACAATCTCCTGGAGAATCAGGCCGAGGGTGTAGATGTCCGAGCGGAAGTCAAGCGGCTCGCGGGCCAGCACCTCCGGCGGGAAATACCGCGGAGTCCCAGAGACCTTTTTTTCGATGACCGGGCTGTCCATCCCTTTGGGGAGCACCCTGGCAAGCCCCCAGTCCATCACAAAGACCTCCATGAACTCTCCAATCATGATGTTCTCCGGCTTCAAATCGCGGTGAATCACCCCGCGATGGTGGGCGTAAACCATCGTGTCGCAAACCCGCAGGAATATCTCCAGCCGTTTCCGAAGCTGGTAATTCTCATCGAATGAGTCAATGCCGCGAATGCGGTAGTTCAGCACGGTGTTCCGCAGATATTCGCGCAGGGTCTTGCCGTTGATGAGCTTCATGACCAGGTGAATGCCGTTGTCCGCATCACGGGACAACCCGTAGATGGGAATCACGCCGGGATGGTCAAGCTGCGCCGTCACCTTCGCCTCGGTCACAAACGCCTCCAGCAGTTCCGCGATGTCCGGCGAATCCATTTTCAGGGACTTGACGGCGACGAGACGTTTCAGATTGCGGTCACGTGCGATGGAGAGCGTAGCCGTCCCCCCCTGGGCGAAAGCCGACAGCCTGCAATACCTGGCCTCGACCGTATCCAACGTGGACTCCAATTCAGGGGACGAGTCAAGTTCCAGGTTGATGTACGGATTGACATTCACGCCCCTGACAATATCATCGAGTTCCTTCCTGCGTTTGGGAACAGATGGCCTGTGCCCCGACCCCCTGCCACCGGTCGCTCCGGCGGCAGGGCCGGGAAGGACGACTGTCCGATTAAAGTCGCTTTCGACTTTATCGCCGTCCAGTCCCTCCTTGCGGGGACTATCATCTAAATCATTACTCATCGAATAGCAAGCGCTGTCGGAACTTCGAGGTCTGTCTTCCGGGCAATGGCTTCGGAAACTGTCCGCATGAATGCGGGCGCGGCGCTTCCGAGGCGCAAATCCCCTGTCCTCCTATTTCATCAGAACGGCCCCCAGTTTCTGTTTCAAGTCGTCTATGTCAATCGGTTTCGCAATATGCGCCTGCATCCCCGCCGCCTCGGCAGCCTTGATGTCCTCGGGGAAAGCGTTGGCGGTCATCGCCAGAATAGGGACGGACGCCAGTTTCGGCTCCTTCAGGGAACGAATCTCCCTGGTGGCCTCATATCCGTCCATCACGGGCATCTGAATGTCCATCAGGACGGCGGCATAGTAGCCCGGCTGCGACGCGCTGACCTTCTCGACGGCGACCTTTCCGTTCTCCGCCGTCTCAACCTGGAGCCCCATCTGCTGCAGGAGCATTTGCGCGATTTCAAGGTTGACGGCGTTGTCCTCCACAAGCAGAAGTCGTCTTCCGGAAAAGTCGAAAGACCCGCTGGCGAAAGCCGTCTCCTTGTCGAATTCCCTCTCCATGTCATTTTTGCCGGCGAAGCGGAATTTGACTCGGATGACAATCTCCGTTCCCTTTCCCTGCGCAGTGAACACCTCGATGTCCCCGCCCATCAAATCGACAATGCTCTTGGTGATGGCCAGGCCGAGGCCGGTGCCCTCCATGCCGCTGTCGGTGGAGGTCCGTTCCCGCTCGAAGGCGGTGAACATCTTCGCGGCGAACTCCTTCGTCATGCCGATGCCGGTGTCCTTGAAGCGCAGTTCGTAGGCCCCGTAGCCATCCTCCTCGTTGTCCATCTCGTAGATGGAGACCGAGATGGAGCCGCCCTCCGGCGTGAATTTGTAGGAATTGGAGATCAGGTTCAGCAGAACGCGGTTGAGATTGTTCTTGTCGCACCACACATACCGATTTCGGACTTGGGAGGTGTGTACGGAAAAGTCCAGCCGCTTCTGCTTCATCTGAGTCGAAAACAGTTCATTCATCTCCTCAACGCACAGGCACAGGTCCGTCGGATTGTATTCCAGTTCCAGCTGGCCGTTCTCCAGGCGGCTCATCTCCAGGATGTCGTTGATGAGCGTCAGCAGCTGCTGGCTGGACTTTTCAATCTTGAGCAGGTAACTGCGCAGCATATTGGGCGGCTCATTCAGCGCGAGGGTCGTATAGCCGATGATGGCGTTCATCGGAGTGCGTATGTCGTGGGACATGTTGAACAGGAACTGGCTTCTGACAAGGCTCTTCTCCGCCATGCGTATCTTTTCCCGCTCCGTGGTCTCGTGCTTCTTCTTCACCAGTTCCTGGACATACCGCAGGACAAGTATCCCGACGAAGATGATGAGGATGGACACGACGCCGCCCTTGACCAGGGCGCTCCGCATCCCCTCCATGCTCTCCTGGCGCATCTGCAATTTTCCATGCCACATCAGGGCCGTATAGACCAGAAGCGCGAACAGCACAAAGCCGGCGGAGGCCATGCTGCTGTATTCCGCCAGGGAACTCCGTTTGACGGTATGCCAATAGAAGACAAACCCGAGCAGGCACCAGAAGGAGAGGAGCAGAAACGCCTCGCAGCTCATGGCGTCCAGCGCCACCAGGCGCGGGACAATCTGGGCGATTCCGAAGGAGACGGATATCACCACGCCAATCAGGCCAGTCGCCATGATTCGGTAATTGGCCTCCGTCTTGGCGATCTTGTACGACGCGGCGGACGTGTATCCGTAGGCGACAATGGCCCCGAAGGCGGTCAAGTCAATGAACCAGTTGAGCGTATTCCTGCCGAAAAGCGAGATGAGGACCGAAAGGATGATGACGAAGAAGATGCAGTATTCCGACTTTGAGAATTTATTCGAGATAATCTTGTCCTCCGCCATTGTCGCGAGCAGATTCACGATGGCGCGGTATGCGCCGATGATGCCGGTCAAAATGGCGGCCACCGCGGTTATGCCGATGATGACCAGGCCCGGCGTGCCCATCTTTGTCTGCGCGGCGTAAAACGTCGGCAGGGAGATGATTCCCTTCAGATTGTCGAGGTCTGCGATGTAGGCGGACCATGAGCCATACCCGTCCGGGATTGCGGAGACGCTGACCAGGGTCATGGAGGCATACGAAAGGGCCGCGAAGACGATGGCGCAGAAGATGACCCGCCTTGTCCGGCCAACGGGAAAGCCGAAGTTCGCCGTGTCGAAGCTGGGCACCTCGAAGCCCACGAAGGCCCAGGGCGCAAGAATCACCAGGCTGAAGATGGCGAACCCTCTGTTCACGTTCTGGTAGCCGAAGGAGCAGATGACGCCGCGCCAGTCCGCATGGGGGAGGCAAAAGGCGGTCGTGGCCACCATCCCCGCAAGAAGAATCACGGCAAGCACAGTGGCAAGCCGCCTCAGGAGCGACTTCGCCACCAGGAAAAGCGAGCCGACCCCTGCCAGCGCCCCCACGGAAAGGAGAATCTCATAGAGGTGGACAGGCTTGCCCGCAATGGTGTAATAGTATCCCTGGTGGACGACATCCCCCAGCAGTACCTGGACGACAAGAAACAGGGCTGTCCCATTCAGAAACACAACAGTCAGGTAGGAAAGACAGAGAAACCAGGAGCAGAGGAAGGCGTGGTCCCGCCCCAGCGCATTCCTGGCATAGGAGTAGAGTCCGCCTGTCCGCGGGGAATGGGTCATCAGGAAGGAGACGCTGGAGCCGACAATCAGCATGATGACGAGCCCGATCGCCAGGGAGATGATGGTTCCCATCGGCCCGGCCACAGGCAGGAACGTCGAGCCGGGCACGACGAAGGCCCCCCAGCCGACCATGCAGCCGAAGGCCATCGCCCAGACGTCAAGGGTGGAGAGCGACCTCTCCTTGCGCACTATGTCCTTTTGTTCCGTCATGATGGTTCACTTCGTTTTCAGGGTGCTGTTCTCTTTTTCCCAGATGATTTCCTCCAGTGTCTGGAAGAGATGAGCCGGATCGACTGGCTTGGAGAGGTGCGCGTTCATTCCCGCCTGAAGGGAACTCTGCACGTCCTCGTCAAAGGCATTCGCGGTCATGGCGATGATGGGGACTGTCCGCGCGTCCGGACGTTCCATGGCGCGGATGACGGAAGTCGCCTCCAGACCGTCCATTTCCGGCATCCGGACATCCATCAGGATTGCATCGTAGTAGCCCGGCTTGCTTCGCGCGAACAGTTCCGTGACGAGGCGGCCGTTTTCCGCATGGTCGATCTCGGCTCCGCGTGAATGGATGAGCTCCTTGACAATCTCCGCATTGATCAGGATATCCTCCGCCAGCAGTATGCGCCTCCCCTGGAGACCGGCCCGCCGCCTGGAGGAGAGTTCCTTCATGCTGTTGCGCTTGGCGATTCTGGTGAATTCCTCGATGACCTTGGCGGCGGACAGCGGCTTGGACAGGAAACTGTCAACGCCGACGTGCAGCGCCTCGTCCAGGATTTCGTCCCAGTTATACGCCGTGAGGATGATGACGGTGGTTTCGGTGCTGTACCGCTTCCGGATTTCCCTTGCGACCGCCACCCCGTCCATTTCCGGCATCTTCCAGTCGAGCAGCACAAGATTGTACGGGTCTTGCTTGGCATGCTGCACTTCGAGCATGTCCAGGGCCGTCTTGCCGCTCAACGCCGTATCGGCGCGGATGCCGGCCTCCTCCATGACAATGGAGGCGTGCTCGCAGACGATGGGGTCGTCGTCCACAATCAGGACATGCATGTCCTTGGGGCTGACAGTATTCAGGGCGGCGTCTGGCTCGTCGCTTTTTTTCAGGGTGACGGTCACGATGAATTCGGAGCCGACCCCCTTTTCCGAATTGACCTGGATCATGCCGTTCATCAGTTCAACGATGTTTTTCGTGATGGCCATGCCCAGGCCGGTGCTGCCGTACTTGTTGTTCCGGTTGGTGTCCTCCTGGGTGAACGGCTCGAAAATCTTCGGGATGAAATTCTTGGCGATGCCGACGCCGGTGTCGCGGATGGAGAAGCGGAGCGTGGCCTGCTCCTCGTACACATTGACCCGCTCCACGCTCAGCGTGACGTTGCCCGGCGCGTGCGTGTACTTGATGGCGTTCGAGAGTATGTTGATGAGCACCTGCTTGAGTTTGGTGTCGTCGCCGATATAGTGGTCTTCCATCGGCCCGTTGATGTGGCACGCGAAGGTCAACCCCTTTTCGTTGCATTGGGCCATGACCATGGTGTTGATCTGCTCCAGCAGGCCGTTGAGGGAGAAGACCTCCTTGCGCAATGTCAGCCGCCCGGACTCGATGCGGCTCATGTCAAGGATGTCGTTGATGAGGCCCAGCAGGTGCTTCGCGCTTTTGCTGATCTGCTGCAGATACCTGCGGGTAGTCCCCGAAAGCGCCTCGTCCCTCAACGCCAGGCTGTTCAGCCCGATGATCGCATTCATCGGCGTGCGAATCTCGTGGCTCATGTTGGACAGGAAGGCCGTTTTCGCCTTGTTCGCCTCGTTTGCGGTGACCAGGGCCTCGTTGAGCGCGCGGTTTTTGGCAAGGGCGTCGCGCATCTCGGAGTCGATGACCGTGAAGCCGACCCCGACCGCGTGGACAGTATGGTCGTCACGCTCCTCCGCCAGGCGGACGCCGGCCATGCGGAGCATTTCATAATACTCAAGCCCGTTCCGTCTGACCAGGTAGCGGTATGCGATGATCTTCTCCTTGGAGAGGGACTCGCGGATGGAATCCGGCTCGATGAACTTGAAAAAGCCGTCCTGGAACTCCGGGTCAACAAACGCCTTCCCGTAATAGACGAACCGGTCATGGAAGGGGAAATGGACCCCTTCGGGATGCTGTTCACGGTCCGCAGGGTCGGCGCGATAGCAGATGGCGTCATCCAGGTCCAGGTTCACATGGTACACGCTTCGATAGTCCGACGCCATGGCCGTGATCATGCTGTTCTGCTCCAGAAGGCGGTCTTGCAGGGAGACGCGCGCCTCCAACTCCTCCTGCCTGGCGCGGCTTGCCGCCTCGGCGGACTTGATCCTCGTCATTTCCGTGACGTCAACGCATATACCGAGCAGGCAAAGGCGCCCCGAGGAGTCCCTGAATTTCGTCTTGGTCGTCTGGAGGTTCCGGAAGCCCTTGCCTGCGGCGTCCGGAACATCCTCGAAGAAGATGTAGGCACGGTTCATCGAGAGGGCCTTTTGGTCGTCCTCCACAAAATGCGAAGCCGTGGCCTCGTCGAATATCTCGTAGTCCGTAAGCCCCACCACCTCCTCGGGCGCGCCCTTGTCCGCATACTCCGCGAAAGCCTGGTTGCAGGCGAGGTATTTGCCCGTCTCCGCGTCCTTGGAGAAACTCATGGCCGGCATATTGGTGAGGAGGGAGGAGGCGGAGGCCATGAGGTCGGCGAGCTTTGCGGCGGACTGGACTTCCTCCATCAGCCGGCGGTTCTCCTCCTTCGCCTTCTGGGCGTCGTGAAGGACTTTGGAGTATGTCTGCTCTTTCCGGATATCCTCATCCACGTCCAGGAAGCCCATGGCGACTCCAATCTGGTTGTCGGGCATCTCGATTTTCCCGAAGTCAATCCGATAGTACCGTGCCCCAGTCGGAAGGGCGCGGAGAAATGTCACGGAAAAGCGCGGGGTTGTCTTGAATTTCTCCAGGATGTACGGCAAGGAAATCTGTTCCTGCATCCGCTTCCGGTCTTCCGGAACCACCATGGTGTTCACATATTCAGTCTTCGTGTCGGTGTATTTCGCATGGCTCAACGCATTTCGGATGGCCTCGGCGTGGATGTCATCCCTGTCGGTATGGTAAAGCGAGCACGCCTCGGTCTTCACGTCGTTGATGACCCAGACGGTGTTGTAGCGCTTGGTGAGCGTCTGGATGATGGCGTCGCGCATCTGGTGCGCCTTCTCGCTTGCCTCGCGCTTTTCCGTGATGTCCGAAATGAATACGTAATACACCCCGCCATAGTTCTCCGTCTCGGAGTATTGGCCGTAATCGTCCACCCAGCGGACTGCCCCGTCCTTGCGGATGATGCGGTACTCCACATAGTCCATGTTGTCGTCCCCGTCCTCAATCTGCTTGACGATGGACTCCGAGACGGCGCGGTAGTCGTCCGGATGGAGCATTCCCTTGAAGGTGAAGCCTGTCAGCCTTTTGAAGTCCTCCAGGTCGTCGCAGCCGAAGATGTCAACGCACGCCTTGTTCGCGTACAGCAGTTCCTCCGGCTGCTCGGCCTTGTAGATGAAGAAGCCGCCTGGCATGTGACACCCCAGCGCCTCGACAAAGGAAAGGGTCTGTTCGTTCAATTCAAAGTTCTTGTCAAACATCTGCTCTGTTCCTGCCCCTCGCGACCGCCCGAAGACCTTCGGACTTGGTTGGCAATGCCCGTGCCCGCACGGCGCTGCAAGGCGTCCATGCCCCTGATGCGGGATTTCGGTGATACACCGACTATGTAATGTAGCATCTTCCAGCCGCTTTTCAAGTTCATTCCACCGATATAGGCCCTCGATACCGATGTCGTTCATGCGCAACTGTTCAGTGACCATGGCGGCTGCGCCATCAACACAACGCAGGAAACACAAGCGACGGCGGGGGCGCCGTCATCGCGCCTTCGTTTTGACATGCCTCCAGATTTGCCACTCGTGCCTGACACGCCAGGCGCGAGACCCCAACCTGTCCGCGCGCCCTTCAGGCATCGCGGATTGAAGTAGCCTGGGGGCTGAACCGATTTTCCTAATGTAATATCTAAAAATGGTTTTGCAAATTTTTTGTTGCTTTATACAGCAAAAAACATTGTAATTCTGATATCCGATGTTATATTTGCATAAATTTTTCGGTTCACCGATAAGGCATTGCAACGTCATCGGTGATTTTTACACTCTCTGTTTGCCAAACGGCCACACCGATTCACCTTCCCCCCAGAGTAAGGCGGGGCTTTCGGTGGCTATTCGGTTGACTCATCGTTCTGCCTCAGCCTGTTTCAAATCCCTGCTCCAGTCCCTGCACAAATCAAGCCCTGAAAGCACCTTGGGTTCGGGGAGACGTATCTGATAATCATCCGCATGGCAGAAGCGCAGTTCTCCATTGCGCAGTGAAAAGTTGACCACATGGCCGCCGTGCAGTCGCGCCGTATCGACAAAGTGGGGATGCCATCCAGGCGCATTGACTCCGTTGACATATCCTGGAAGTCGAAATCCCACCAGGTCGCCAGAGCAGTCGGTCAAATCGAATACCGCTTCGTTTTTTGCAGCCTCCGCGAGACCGATACCATCCTGCTCCTGCCGACTGACCGTGCGGACTTTCATGTGGCGGAAATCCCCAGTGAAATGGACTGCAAGCGGGAGATTTTCCTGCGGACAGCACTTCGCCATATACTCTTCGAAGAGTTCGTAACTTGGGATGTCGTTAAGCAGGATACTTTGCTCGTAATGAAATTCGGCGACCGTGCCAAAGGGGATGGTCGCATCATCTCCTGGCAGATAGACATGACCGTCGTCGCACGCCTGGTAAACCACAACGTCAATCATCTGCATTTCGCCGTCCAGCCGATCCATGGTTGCGATCGACATGCAACCGGGTTTTTTCAGTTCGGCAACGCTGATATGGATACATTTTTGCCTTATTTTCCTGCAAAAGTCGATTGGCTTTTGCGTGGGATGCGCCTGAATAATCTGATGTGCAAACTGAAATGAGCGTCCAGCCCTTTGCAAAAAGCCCGGCAGGCAGTATATTTTCAGTCAAGGGAAGTCACTGTGTCTTCCTGCAAACCGCGAGGTAACGATGTCACAATACCTGTTTGACCAGTTGAGCACACTTGTCTCCAAGGACAGGATTCGCTCCAATACCGAGGAAATCCATCGTCTGGAGGGCAATGAGTCGTTCAGCAACTATTTGGCCTCCACTGATTTTGCGATGAAGATGATGCGCGAGTCAGGCTTCGAGGATGTGCGTCGCATTGCCTTGCCCGCCGATGGCAAGACCACCTATGGAGACTGCGTCATGCCGCCTGCATGGGACACCACTGGCCGTTCCTTCATCCGTCTGGAAGACGAGAGCCTTTCCGAGCAGGACAGGATGCTGGCCGACAGCGACCTGGATCCCTTCAATGCGGGGATATGGGGAGCGCCGACTCCAGAAGGCGGAGTGGATGCGGAAATCGTTGATTACCGCACTGTCGGCGCGAATGCCGAAGCCCTGCGCGACCGACTCGTGCTGATGGACGGCTACAGCCAAAAACAGTACCGCTTCATCGTGGAAAGCGAGGCTGCGGGAGTCATCATCTCCGACTCCAAGGCGGGGGACGAGTATCCTGACAACTGCCGCTGGTGCAATGGCATCGGCTTTGCAGGCTGGTATCACACGGCGGAGGATGCGCGCATTCCCATCTTCTCCATCACGCCACGCAAAGCGACGTTCCTGCGCACCCGTCTGGCCAAGGGCACGCTTCGCGCTCATGCCGAGGCGAAGACCCGCATCTATGACGGTCAGATCTACACCGTCACCGGTGTGCTGCCCGTCACCCAGAAGGAACCTTTCGACGCCGATGACGAGGAAATCACGATGCTCGCCCACATGTATGAGCCGTTCCTTCCCGATGATGCGGCGGGCGGCGCGGTCATCTGCGAAATCTGCCGTTGTCTCAAGGAACTCATCGCGCAGGGCAGGATACCGCCTCTGAAAAAGGCTCTTCGGATTGTGCTTTCCATGGAACGCTATGGGTATCACCAGTATTTTCTCGAAGACGCGCGCAGGCGCCGGACGCTGATGGTGTTCAGTTTCGATAGCTGCTGCCACTTCACGGGGGAAGGTCAGCCGCAAGTCTCCCTGCGTCTTTCCTCTGTGCTCCACCCCTCCTTCCTGGACCGCTGGGCACCCCGTCTGATGCGCAAACTTCTGCCCGAAACCACCTTCCAGGTTGAAAAGGGCAATCTGTCGGATGACACGTTCTGCTCTGACGCCGACATCGGCATTCCCAGTTTCTGGCTTCATTCAGGGAATATGCGCTACCACCATAATTCAGGGCACGCCTTCATGGATGCGGACTGGGATTTGGCCTGCAATGTCACCCGTTTCATGGGCACCGTCATTGGGCTGCTGGCGACTGAAGGACATGAATTCTTCCTGGACATCTACAGCTCCTTCCGGGACGGCTGCAAGAGGGACTTGGAGGAAATTCTGCCCAAAGTGCAGAACGAGGTCAGGACGGGCAGAATGACGGCCTGGGAGGGAGACGCCCTTTGCCGCTTCACCATCAAAAGAATGGCGCAGGAACTGGACTCCATCAATGCCTTCTGCCATGGGGCAGCGGCAATTCAGCCTGCCGTCGGGACGCTGGAGCAAGAGTACATGTCTCTGCTGGGCAATGAACTTGCACCGAATGCCACCGAGCCCACTGCGGATTACCTGGAGGAGACGAAGTCCCTCATTCCCGCGCGCCGCACCGTCGGCACCCTGCTTTCCATGGTTCGCGTGCCGCTGAAAGAGCGCCATGGCGTCAGCATCCCCCCGCTGCTCCACATGCTGATGGACGGGAAACGCTCGCTGTTCTGGTGCATCAAACTTTACGAGTTCGAGATGGGATGCCAGTTCACCCAAGCGGACTATGCCAGGTTCATTGACGAGTTGCGCTATCTGGAAAAGCACGGATACGTGACGCTGAAGAATAATCGCGCATAAAGGAGCAAAGAAGCATGCACAGAATTGTTTTTCCCCAGGAATGGGAGGTTGACGAGTGGTACGGTTTCCAAAGGCACCATTTCACCGTGGATGGATGCCATGCCTGGATTGCCGAACCATATTATCCCGTGCCGGATGGACGCTGGACGTGGTGCGCCCAATGGGCGGAGGCATTTGTCCCACGGGTAGGGACTGTGGCATATCTGGAGCACGGCTTTCATCATGGGCACGTTGACGTCCACCAGTTCCATGGCAGTCCCAAGGGCATGGAGGTGATGGCGCATTTCCAGGATATCGCCGTGCAGTTGGGACTGGCTCCGCAGGTCAGTCTGCTGGGGTTGAGCTGGGGCGGATTCTATTCGCAACGCTATGCCCAGACGTATCCGCAAAGGGTGCGTTCACTTTATCTGGATGCGCCTGTCTGCAACGCCGCCGACCCGTCTCCCTGCGCCGCAAACAGATCGCGGCAAATCCAGGAACAGTGGAAGATGAGCGCAGAGGAGTTGGCTGCCTCCCCATTGAATCCAGTGAATGGAGTCGCGAAGTTGGCCGAGGCAAAGATACCCGTCTTTGCAATCATCGGCGAGGCCGACAACGTGGTGTTGCCTGAACTGAATTTCAACCTGGTCGAGAAGGAGTTCCAGAAATGCGGGGTTCCCGTCTTCCAGTTGAAGAGCGAGACCGACCCCTGCATCAAGGATGCGGCGCCAGGGCAGGTATATGTGCTGCGCCGCATTCCGTATGCCCATCATCCCCACGGAATGGACAACGTGACGCCGCTGCTGCAATTCCACTGGAGCGTGTGGCAGGGCAATTGATTCACATGCCTTTTCAGGGAATGGCGCACCTCTGCTCCTGTTTGCGGGTGCGCCTTTTTTCTGCCAGTTGACTACCTTGCGATAAAACCAGGCAGACGGGCGATGAGTTCCGGCAGGGCCTTTTCAAAGCAGACGCCGTACCAGTGCTCGCCGGGGGTGGCGTTTATGGAGGTGCAAACGATGTCGGCGGCCAACGCCGCCGCGTCGCGGACTGGCAACCCGCGCATGATGCCCCCAGCGAATACCGAGGCAAACACATCCCCCGTGCCGTGCGACGAGCGGTCAATGCGATTGTTGAAAAAGCATTGGAACTCCGTTCCATCGTAGATGGCCACGCCCAGCTTGTCCGCCTCAAAGGAGACTCCTGTCAGCACCACGCACTTGGCTCCCAGCGCGCGCAAATCCTTCAGCATCGCCTGGATGAAGTCCTTGTCATAGCCTTCCAGAACGGGTTCGCGCCCCAACAGGAATGCCGCCTCCGTCAGATTGGGCAGGATATAATCCGCCCCTTCGCAGAGCCGTTTCATCTTCTGGGGGAAATCAGGGGCAAAGCCAGGGTACATTTTGCCATTGTCGGCCATCACAGGGTCCACGATGCGCAACGCGCCAGGTGCGGCGCACGCCTCCATGATATTGAGAATGGGCTGGATTTGGCTTTCGCAGACATAGCCCGTGTAGAAGGCGTCGAACTTCAACTGGTTCTCCTCCCAGCTTTTCTGAATGGCGGGCATGTCTTCGGTCAAGTCACGGAAGGTGAAGTTCCTGAAGCCACCGGTATGCGTGGAAAGGACGGCGGAAGGCAGGACGACCGTCTCCACTCCGCAGGCGGAGATGACGGGCAGCGCCACAGTCAGCGAACACTGTCCGTAGCAGGAGATATCCTGAATGGTGTGCAGTTTTTTCATGTCGTTCAAATCGAAAAAGGGGGATGGTGGACAAAAAACAAGACCTAAAAGATAGTGTTTCTTTCGGGAATTTCAAATGGGGGGATGCTTTTTTCATTTGCAAGTTTTACAGTTTTGCCAGGAGGTGGCAGTTGCAGAAACCGCCTTGCAAGATTATATTAATGTCATCGTGAGGGCTTCTCTTCACGAGATTCAACCACAAGGATAGTCAAATGAGCGACACTGTGTACAATTTCAATGCGGGACCGGCAACGTTGCCCCGCAGCGTCATCCTCCAGGCCCAGGCAGAATTGGCGGACTACCATGGCTGCGGCTATAGTATTCTGGAGGAGTCACACCGTGCCCCCGCCTTTGAGGAGGTCATTCAGGCAGCCGAGGCCAATCTCCGCAAACTGATGGGCATCAGCGATGACTACGCCGTGCTGTTCCTACAGGGCGGCGCCAGCCTTCAGTTCGCTCAAATCCCGATGAACCTGGCGGTTCCCGGCAAGAAGGTCGGCGCGGCTGACACTGGTGAATGGGCGCACAAGGCCATCAAGGAAATCCAAATCCAGGGCAAGGACGTGGATGTGATATATGACGGCTCCAAGGATGGCTACAAGGCCATCGGAGACGCATCCCAGTGGAAAATCGACCCCGACTACGCCTATTTCCACATCTGCGCCAACAACACCATCTACGGCACGGAGTACCAGAGTTTCCCGCAGACCGGCGAGGTTCCCCTGGTCGCCGACATGTCCAGCGACATCATGAGCAGGGTGGTGGACGTCAGCAAGTTCGGCCTGATCTACGCAGGCGCGCAGAAGAACATGGGGCCGTCCGGCGTCACGCTGGTCATTGTCCGCAAGGACCTGGCGGAGCGCTGCCCTGCCACTGTCCCCACGATGCTGCGCTACACCACCCACATCAGCAAGGGTTCCCTCTTCAACACCCCGCCGACCTTCGGCATCTACATCATCCGCCTGGTGACGGATTGGATGCTGGCGAATGGCGGCGTGCCCGCCATCCAGAAACTGAATGAAGAGAAGGCCGCGCTGCTTTACGAGGCCATTGACAACTCCAACTATTACCGCGGCACCTGCGCCAAGGCAGACCGCTCCAAGATGAACGTCCCCTTCCGCATCGCCGACGGCAACGCCGACCTGGAGAAGAAGTTTGTCGCCGAGGCGAAGGCAGCCGGTCTGGTCGGACTCAAGGGACACCGTGCCGTTGGCGGTCTGCGCGCCAGCATCTACAACGCCATGCCGAAGGCAGGCATCACCAAACTCATCGACTTCATGAAGACGTTTGCGGACGCCAATCCGCTGTAAGCTGCCCAGCGTTCATCCTGCGGGGTCCGACCAGCTGTGGGTGCGTCCCGCTTTGTTTTCACATGTGCTTGGCGAAGAAATCGGCGCAGATTTCATCGATGGCCGGGGCAAGCAAGGTATGTCGCCAGCCTTGCAGGAGAGGACTGGAAGGCGAATCGGTGCGACTGGCGGCGCACACCAGGGAATCCGCCTCGCGCCGTGAGCAGACCAGGCAGGGGTCGATGCCCCGGGCCTCGGCGCGCTTTCGAACCAGGGCGAGGAGCCGGTCGGAGCGCTGGCGCAGCAACCGTGCATCCAGGTGACACTCCGGAAACCGCGGACAATCCGACAACGGAACATTCTGTCCCTGACGCACCGCCTGAAGCATCGCCATGCCAGACTGCCTGACCACCGAACTCCAGATTCCAGGAATGGAATAAACCTGTTCCAATGAATCTGGTTTCCGCTGGGCCAAGGCCACCAGCCATTCGTCTTTGCACACTCTGGTTTTGGCGATATTTTGAGTCCGGGCCTGACGTTCCCGCCAGGCCGCCAGTTCCCGCAGGATGGCCAGTTCCCGAGGTCCCCAATGCAATCCCCTGGCGGCAGGGCGCGACACCCGCATCCACACATCCCGAAACTTGGGTTCCTCAAAGAAGGCGGACTGCTCATAGCGGCTCATTTCGTCCTTGAAGAACTCCAGATTGCCGCAACCGATGATTTTCCCCTCCAGGCACTGATAGAGTTCAGGAAGTCGGGCAACGTCATCTCCCGCGTATTCCAACTGGGCCGAAGTGAGCGGGCGCTGCGTCCAATCCGTCCTGGTCTCGGTTTTCGCCAAATGCACATCCAGCATCAGCTCCATCAATTTGGCCAGGGAGAGTTTGGCGGTCAAACCGCAGAAGCCCGCCGCAAACCGCGTGTCCACGACATTCCGGGGCAACGCCCCGCACCAGCGATGAAGAATCGGCAAATCGCTGGATGCCTCGTGAAAAACCTTGCAGACATCCGGATTGGCCAGCAATTCACCAAAGGCCGCGGTGTCCGAAACGGCCATCGGGTCAACCAGCACGCAGTGCCCGGCATCCCAGGCCAACTGCACCAGTCCCAAAATGGGATAGTAGGTCTTGACCCAGACAAACTCCGTGTCCATGGCCACCAGACGCTGCTGTGACGCCTTCCTGCAAAACTCCGTGAAACTTCTATTGTCGCCAATCAGTGGAAATGACATATCCCAAAACACTCCTATTGACGGCGGCGGGACGCCGCCGCTACAAAAAATAACTTTTTTCCCAAAAAAATCAACTTGATGAGTGGAATATAACCGCTGACAGGTTATTTTTTAAGGCAGTTTTTCCAACTTTCCCATCATTCGCCCACCACCATGATTGAATTTTTCGGCAAACGTCTTCAGGGCCTCAAGGCCGCCCTGCACAACCACTGCACCACCTCCGACGGCAAATTCACGCCAGATGAAATCATCAAACTCTATGCGGAGGAAGGCTTTGACGTCTTCGCGTTCACCGACCACCGCAAAAGCAATCCGGTGTCCACCTATGACTCCCATGGCATGACCCTCATCTCGGGGATGGAACTGCACCCGCAAGGGCCACGCGGCATCCTCTGGCATCTGGTTGCCCTCGATGTGCCCGAGGATTTCCAGTGGATTGACCAGGAGGCCCAGGCGTGCATCGACCATGCCGTCAATCAGGGGGCGGTTGTGTTCTGCGCCCATCCGCATTGGTGCGGCTTCACTGCCGAGGAGGTGGCGACACTCAAGAACATCTCCGGCATTGAGGTCTATAACTCCAGTTGCCGGCACATCGGGCGCGCCTACAACATGCAGTTGTGGGATGAGCTCATGGACAAAATCGGGCCTGTCAACGCCATCGCGGTTGACGACACCCACCGCCCATGGGAACTGTTCCACGGATGGACAGTGATTTGCGCCAGAGACAACACCGTGCCAGCCATCATGGAGGCACTCAGGAGCGGTTCCTTCTACGCATCCCAAGGCCCGCAATTCACCAAAAGCAATTTCCGGAACGGCCTAGTCGAGGCGGAGTTCACCCCATGCACGGAGGTGATAGGAGTCGCCACGCCCAGCGGCGGCTACATGGTCTGCGAGGAGGATGTCCAGGGGCCGCGCACAGGAGTCACCCCCGTCACCTCCTGCAGCCTGCAGTTGCGCCAGCGCGAGATTCCCACCTGGTTCAGGCTCCAAATCAAGGACGCCAACGGACACTACGCCTGGACAAACCCCGTTCTGGTTCCTCCCCTGCAATAGCCAGTCTTCTTTGCCATGCCATACTCCTTTTACATCGCCTGCAACGTTCCCGCCGCCCGTGCAGGGGGCATCCAGCATTTGTCGTTGCACGAGCAAACGGTAACATCGCTTGAACGAACGCCCTGCGAGGCGCCAGGCTATCTGGCGCTGAACAGCACACGCACGTGCGCCTACGCTGCCTGCGCCTGGCAAGGCAACGGCGGCCCGGCAGCCTTCCGCATGCTGCCAGACGGAACGCTAGCGCCTCTCAATCACCGCTGGGAGAGCCATGGCGCCCTCTGCCATCTTGCCGTTCTGCCAGGGGACCGTCTCCTGGCCGCCGCCAACTATCATGCAGGGCGGATCGAAGTGTTCCCCCTGGATGAGGCGGGGGAAGTCGGTCAAAGGCTCCAGTTCATCCAGCATACGGGGCACGGCCCCAATGCAGCCAGACAGGAGTCGGCTCACGTGCATTTCGTCCAGGTCACTCCTGACAGGCGTTACCTCCTTGCCATCGATTTGGGTCTGGACGCTGTGTTCTGCTACCCCATCACCACGGAGGGGCTGGACGCCACGGCGGCAATCCGCTCCCCCATCGCTCCCGCAGGAACGGGGCCACGGCATCTGGTCTTTGCGGCGGACGGACGCCACGCCTGGCTCCTGAACGAACTGTCCAGCACGGTCACAACCCTGGACTACGCGGACGGGCGGTTCACCCAGCGCCAAACCTGCCCAATGGTTCCCCAATCCTTCACGGGCAACACCAAGGCCGCCGCCATACGTCTCTCGCCGGACGGACGTTTTCTCTACGCTTCCAACCGGGGCTACGACACCATTGTCCTCTACCGTGTCCAGCCAGACTTCACCTTGCAGGAAATCGGCTCGTTCTTCACGGGCGCGGCGTTCCTGCGCGACTTCAACTTCATCGGGGGGAGTTGGACATTGGCAGTGGCGGGAGAGACCTCCAACGACGTGTTCTTCTTTGACGTCAATCCCGAAACAGGCTTTCCGCAGCCCAACGGACTGGTTCTGTGCGACCTCCCCCAGCCCATCAACGTCTTCTGCGGATAGGATTCCTCACTCGCGGTGGTAATGCCCCCCGTGCAGGATATTCTGGGCGCGGAACAGTTGCTCCAGCACAAGCAGCCTGGCTATTTCGTGGGTGAAGGTCAGCCGTGAGAGCGACCACAATTCGTCCGCACGGCTCTTCACTTCAGGGGCCAGGCCATCGGGTCCGCCGATGACCAGCACAATCTTGCTTTGGACGGTGGCCAGATGCCTGGCCAGTTCCACGCTGGCGAATTCCCGCCCCTCCTCCGCAAGCGCGATGACCCGTGCCCCGCGCTCCTTCTCCAGACGTTTGAGCAGGGCAACCCCTTCGCGTGCCTTTCCAGAGTCAGGCAACAGTTCCAGGCGCACCTTTCCGTATGCGCCAAGCCAGGACAAATACTCTTCGCACCGCGCCTGCAAAGCACGGTCCTTGAGTTTGCCGATTGCCAGAATCTCCACCAGCATCCTGTTCAGACCCCCTCGACCTCGGCACGGCTCACCAGGTGCGTCGTCTCGTTCCAGGAGAGCATCCGCCACCCCCCTTGCGCGCCCGCAATCAAATCGGATGCATTGCCTGTCTTGCCAAGCGGTTCGGCGAGCCACTTCAGCCGCGTGATTCCGCTGTTGGTGGTGGTCGGCATGCCTACTCCAGGCAAAGCCTGGAACATCATGCAGAACATCTGCGCAATCGCGCCGCCATGGGACACCACCAGCACGGTCTGCCCCAGGTGGCGCTGCGCCAGACGCAGCAGGCAATCCGCGACGCGCTTCCGCAAATCCAGGCAGGTCTCCCCGCCAGGCGGGCGCATCGCCAGTCTCTCATCCCTGAGTTGCACCAGTTTCGGCGCCAGTTCCGCGATGGCCAGCCCTTCCCATGTGCCGAAACACC
>JAFRLP010000324.1 GCA_017431185.1 Victivallales bacterium
ATCATGATCACCACGATATGAAGCGTGAGCCGGGGCATCATGGGCGACATTGAGGCTGCGAAGTTCCCAAGGGTCTCGTCAAGGATATCGTTCTCCCACTTCGTAGGCAAAAATGGCCAAGTTACGCGAGATTTTCCGGGCGGAGTCGAAATACCGCGCATTTCTGCTGTCCATCGTCATCTTCGCAGTGGCGTTTGGTCTCTATAAGGGAATCATCGACAACTACTTGGCAGAGATTGTCGGAATGAGCGAGTTCGACAAGGGCGTCTCCGAGTTCTTCCGCGAACTTCCAGGAGTGCTGCTGGTGTTCGTGCTTGCGGTGTTGTATCTCTTTTCGGCGGAGAACATCTACAAGATCGGCGCAGTGCTGATGGTGGTGGGCATGACGATGCAGGCAGTCGTCCCTCCAACCCGTGTGATGGTGACGCTGGCGATTTTCGTCTATTCACTGGGCGAGCACATCCAATTGGGGATGAAGCACACGCTTGCGCTGGAATATGCGAAGGAAGGCCATGGCGGCGCGGCGCTGGGCTGCCAGAGCGCGGTCTACCAGTTCGGCACGCTGGCCGGCTACGGCGCGGTCATCGGTATTTTCCTGTTGGCGGGGCGCGGCTCGCGCCTCTTCATTCCTCTTTTCGCGTTGAGCGCCCTGGGGCTGATGCTTGGGCTACTGGTTTCCCTGCGGATGACAGGTAGCAGCTCTACCGATGCGACCAAACGGCGCTTCTATTTCCACCGCAAATACACCACATACTATCTGCTGGAGATCTTCTACGGTGCCCGCAAGCAGATCTTCTTCACCTTCGGACCGTACGTGCTGGTGCTCTTCTACGGCGCCAGCGCAATGACCATCAGTCTGCTCTTTGCAGTGGCGGCGGTCTGCTCGTTTATTGCGTCGCCGATTGTCGGAAAAATCATCGACCGCTTTGGCTACAAGGTCGTGATGGTGACGGACACGCTCGTATTGGTCTTCGTCTGCTGCGCCTACGGCTTCGCGCACCACATTTTCCCAAAGCATGTCGCCTTTGTCATCTGTTGCGTGAACTATGTGTTGGACGCCATCATCTCGCTGGCCGCCATGGCCTCGAATGTCTATGTCCAGGATCTTTCGGACAGCGTGGACGAAACGCGGGCGACCATCACCACTGGTGTCTCCGTCAACCACTTGGTCTCCATTCTCATCGCGCTCTTTGGCGGCTGGATCTGGTATAAACTGGGAATCGAGACGCTCTTCGTGCTCTCGGCATTGCTGGGCTTGTGCAACAGCGCATACGCCGCGACCATCAAGAGCCCCGCTAGGGCAAATGCAGTTTGATTTCAATAGATTATAGGGCTTCCAAATCGCCGTCCGGAAGCCATCCGGTGAGATGGTTGGGCAGTTCGATTTCGTACCAGTCGCCGCGTTGGCGCAAAATGGTGACCTCGGTGCCGGCGTGGATAGGTGCGTCAAAGGCGTGGTCGTAGGAAAGGCCATCACCCTTGCGTGGATAGGTCTCTTTTGCCAGGATAACGGCAGAACACTGATGGTGTGCCGCATATATGGATACGGCAGATGAGGTGCCGAAGGCGATTGCTGCCAGGAGAAGCAATGCCGTCAAAATGCGCAGCCATGCCGGGCGTTTCCAAATCAGGATTATTGCAGCGCTCCAGAACATTCCATGCAAAACAATGGCAGTCCAGAACCGATAATGAAATGCAAGGTCGTAATGCCAGAAGAACAAAGTTTGCAGAACATGGTTGCCAGTCGGTTCTTCGAATTGATCCTGTCGGCATGCACGAACGAATTGCAGGTTGGCCTGAAGTTGTGCGTTGGATGGCAAATACTGTTGTGCACGCCGGTAATTGAGTATGGCCCGTCCGTAATCCTCCAACCGGGCATAGATATTGCCGAGATTGTAGTAAAGTTGTCCGGAGGCCATGTCCGGTTGTCGGACGAGGGATTCGTAGAGGCTACGGGCATGTTCGAGTTGCGCGTCTGCTTCTTCGGGATGTTCCTCGGCAAGGGCCATCGCCTGACGTGACGCCGCTTCTGCTTGTTGAAGCAATCGCCCGGTGGCAAGCTGCCCAGCGGATAGCGCCACAGGATATCCCATCAGAAATCCGGCCACAACCATCAGGGAAAAAACATATTTTGTGGTTTTCATGGTTAAAATTCCTTGAGCGCATTGCGAAGACGGTTACGGAGCTCTTCCAGATGAAATGCACCGCCGGCATATTGGACGGCCTCGCACTGGACAAAAAGTTCTTGGAAAGGCGCGATTTGTTCCGGGCGGAATCCATCACGGAGAGCTGCGGACTCGGCATCGGCAAAAGTGACAACGCCTGGAGGCAGCTGGAAGCGCGTCGTGAAGAACACCTGCAAGGCGGTGGCGAATTTTGTGGCGGCCTGTGGGTCATTGGCATTCAGTTTGTCCACCGTGCGCAACAAGACCCCTTTGGCACCATGGATGGCCCGTGTGGTGCCAGTCGCGTTGCGCATGCGGAAGAACCAGCTTGTCAGGGTCAGAAAGAGCCACAAGGCGGGAGGAATTGCAATGCAGGTCAGCGGCACGATGAAGCGCTTGAAAGGGGCGGCTTGCACCAGATGGTGCCCGCCAAATTCTTCTGGCGGAAAATCAGGTTCCAGGCCAAGTGTGCGTTTCGGCGTGGGAGAAGCCCCCGTATTCGCAGATGTCGCGGTGATGGTGGCCGGAGTGGCTACATTTCCCTGCGCGTCCTCCAGGGTGATTTGGCGTGCGGCGGTAACCTTCAAGGGGATGGGCTCAGTGGAGGCGGTGCGATACTCGCGGGATTCCGGGTCAAAATAGGAGAAGTGGAAGGCAGGGATTGTCAAATCACCGGGATGAGTTGCGCGGAGAGTGCGCTGGAGAGTGGCCTGCCCGTTTCTTTCAATGACCGGATCATCGCCCGCAATTTTGAAATGTTGCGTCAGTTCCGGTGTTTGGCTCAAGTCTGGAAGCTTGATTTCGGAGAGATTGTAGGCCCCTTTGAAGACAAAATCCACCAGGATGGGTTCACCGACTGTCGCCGTCGTGGCAGATGGTATTGCTGTGGTGGAAAGTTGCCCGATGATTCCGGTAAACCCAGCGGGCTTGCCCTCTTCCGGGAGGGGGAGGATTTCCACTGTTGCCGCGTCACAGTCGATGCTCTCAGTGCGGTAGCTTTCGAAGAGCCCGAAGGAAAAGATTTCCTCGTTGAGCATGCCGAATGGATCATACGAATTCCTGGAGTGGCGCTGGGCAGGAACCTGGTAGAACAAGGTGGAAGGAGGAAGGGTGAATGTGCCTTCCTGTTTAGCAATCAACTGAAGTTCCAGATGGAAGGTTAGGCAATCCTTTCCATTGAGGCGTCGTGATCCCTCTTGCCAATTGTTGTCCGCCAGCCGTTTGAAGTATGGTGCCAAGGCATCTAGTGATTGTTGAATTTTAGGGTCGAGGTGTCCGATACGGAGATTCTGTGGCACCAGAATATCATAGCTTAAGGTGAGGCGGTCTCCTACCGTGACTTGGGAGGTGGAAAATTTGGCAGTGAACGAGAGTCTGCTGACATCGGATGGCGCTTCCTTTGAGACTGTTATGCTGACCGGATCAGTAAGGTGGCGTTTCCCGTTCACGGTAAATTCCAAGCCTGGAATTTGGTGTACCCCTTCAGTTTTGGCCCTGAGTTGATATTTGGTCTTGACAATAAAACTTTGGACGAATTTCATCCCCGAACTAGTGAGAAAGCCATTTTTGAAATGCTGGACTTGCGGGCGTGATTGCTGTAGGACAGTAAATGGGAAATCGTTTGGGAATTTGGGCGGGATGATTTCAGGAGCACGAGAGGAATTATCCACCGTGACTGTAATTTCGAGCTCAAAAGGCTCATTCAAGGCAACCTGATTGGTGGAAACTTGAGTCTGGATGGCGGTTTCCGCTTGGATCGTCAAGATGCCAACAGCAAATAAAATGGCGAACAAACAATAACGCATTGTTGAAAAAGAGGGGATTGCTAAAAACAAGTTCTAGCGTGGTTGCCGTAAATCCGAGCCAATGGATTGGATTCACGGCACATCGCACGATTGAAAGTCCGGATTACCAGTCTTTGTCAACGGGATTCTGACGGGATTGACGTGTCCTCTGGTTTATCCGATGACGTTTTTCGGAATCAATGATTACTTGAAGTTCCTGGTCCAGGGGCTGGAGCTGTGCCGAAGATTGTTTTTCTTCATATTCATCGTTTGTCGCCTGGATGACTTTGGGCTGTCCCTGAGCATTTTTCGGTTGCTCCTGCGATTGCGGTTGTGGCGATTCCTGCGTCTGGAGACTCTGCTGGTCCTGCTGATCTTGCTGGTTCTGCTGGGACTCCTGGTTCTGCTGATCTTGCTGGTTCTGCTGGTCTTGCTGGTTCTGCTGGTCCTGCTGATTTTGCTGCTGTTTTTCTTGTTCCTCTTGCAACGACCTGAGCTTTTCCTGCAATTCCTTCTCAAGAGCGATTAGTTTCTTGCGAATCAACTTGGCACATCGGGTGTTGTCCGTCAGAG
This sequence comes from Victivallales bacterium, assembly GCA_017431185.1. The sequence continues at coordinate 4,523 of JAFRLP010000324.1, forward strand.
TTTTCTTGAATTTCCGCCGTGGCGGTTTGGCGTGTTGGAAAGCCTGTATGGCATCCGTGGCAAGTTCTTTTCCTGTTTCAACCGCCGCTAACGCCTGTTGTATTTTCGGAATTTCATCACTCTCTTTGGCAGGAAGCGCCTCGTTGTAAAGATCATGAGCCAGGGAATAGTTGATGCTTCCGGCCAAAAGCTGGCACCGATTGTCAAAGGACGAATCATACTTTTTCCCCATGGAATTCAGAGTCATAGCCGTCTGGAGAAATCGTTTGGCCTCATAGAGGTTTGGTGTGGAGCCAATTCGATATCTCACAAGTGCCTGATTGAACTCTAATTCTTTCCAAGCTTCAGGGTTCAATTGTTCGGAAGCCTGATGATACAACTGCAAGGCGTTTCCAAAGTGTCCGCCTTTGAAATCCCGATTCCCTTGATCAAGTAAATGCGAGGCCTCGTCGGCATTTTGCGCTTGCGCGCCGGATGCCAAAAGAACAAAAAGGACCATGGTCACAGTGCGCAAACGGTGCTTCTGCGGCAATACAGCGGCAAGAGCCAGAAGAATCATTGCCAGGCCCAGAAAAATCTGATATTTTGGTTGCAAGCGAACTATCGTTTCGGTGGAGATTTCCCTGCGTTCCGCATTGGCGACAAGCTGTTCGTAGATTTGACGGAGATTGAAAGCATTTGTCGCGACCGGAAGATATACTCCACCAGGAGTGGCCTTGGCCATTTCGCTCAACGTCTTGGAGTCCAGCTTGGAACGTACCACCTTCCCTTGATATCGCAACATGGACTTGTATCCGAATTCATCGGTGACTTGAATGGGAGTTCCTTCCGTGTCGTTGCCAATGCCGATGGCGATGAGGCGGATGCCGGCCGCGCCGAGTTCCTGGGCAGCGGCGACAGACAGAGAATCATGGTCTTCGCCATCTGTGATGAGAATCACATCGCGAAACTCTTTGGCAGACTGGTCAAAAACTTTTCGCTGGGTGAAACGCAGTGCGTCCCCGAGATTGGTTCCTCCGCGGGACACAGAGTCGGTGGAGAGATCGACTAGCATCATGCGGAAAAAACCATAATCCTGGGTCAGGGGGCATTGTACGATGGCATTGCCGGCAAAGGCAACCAATGCCACACGATCTCCTTGCAAACCCTCAATGCACTCTGAAATCTCGGTCTTTGCGCGTTCCAGGCGGGAAGGCCGAAGGTCTTCAGCCAGCATCGAGCGAGAGACGTCCAGAACGAAAACCACATCGCGGCCTTGGCGAGTGAATTTTTCTTCAACGGGATTCCAGGCCGGCCCTGCCATGGCGATGACAAGCAGGGCAACTGCGCAAAGAACAAGCAATGCTCGCAGGCTTCGGCAAGGCACGGACGTGTCGTTGCGCAATGCCGCAGTGGCGGCGGGGCCCGCCAGGCGGCGCAGCATCTTCCGGCGTTGTTTCATGGCAACCCAGTAGACAATTCCAAGAAGAGGAATGAGCCAAAGCCAATGCAAATTAGAAATATGCGAGAACATCCGGATGAGAAAAAAAGGAGAGAATGCGTCTTTATGGAATGCGTCGGAAGATAGTTAGGTTCAGCACGATGGCAAAGAGAAGCGTGGCTAGGCCGGCAGCCAGGAAGGGAAGGAAGAATTCGTGGTGGGTGACATACCGGATGGACTCCACGTCACTGCGTTCCATCTGGTCGATTTCCCGATAGATGTCGAGCAGTGCGTCAGCGGAGTCGCAAGTATGGAAAGTCCCGCCTGTCGTTTTCGCAAGGTTTTCAATGTCGGTCGTGTCATATTCCATGCCATTGCTGAAAAAACCGCCGACTAGCCCGCGGTTGAGATCCTGGTTGGTGACAATGGCGATGGTATAGACCTTGATTCCATGTTTC
>JAFRLP010000325.1 GCA_017431185.1 Victivallales bacterium
TCCCTGCGTGGACGGGAATTGAAACGGTCTTGTCTCCTTTGACCATAATATGATGACTGGATTCTATCCGGTCTATTTCTCACCCGGCTTCCTGCGCTTTCTTCACAAGCTCTTTGCCGGTCATTGTCATGTGATTCACCTGCCTGTACGCTGTCATGGATATATTAACACGTATAATACGTGTTATCAAGAAAAGCGCACGGAAATATCTTGACCCGCTGACGGCTGCCGGGCGGCTTGTACGGACCGTACCCGACAGGCCCGGCAGCCGGAATCAGAAGTACATCACTGCCCGGAGGATCTGGGCTTTTCCAGCGTAAAGAAATCCTGCGGCTGATCACCGGAGGGTGCGACTCCTCTCCACCGTAGTTCTCCAGCGTCGTGGCGGTCAGACTGACCTCCGCCGTCTGCATATAGGCGACATGCTCAAAGCGGAAGATGGGCATGGGTCTGCGGCCAGGGGACTCGACCTTGGTCAACGACGCCGTCCCGCATTGGACAAAGTTGTTCTCCGGCACCATGGCCACTCTTGGCTTGGGCTTGGCAAACCACTCCCCCAAGGCAATGGCAAACGTTTTCTCGTAGTTGACTCCCACCAGACGCAGGTGATGCAGCCCCGCACTCAAAGCGATTTCCTGCCGGTTCTCCCCGCGCAGGGAGTCCCAGTAGCCGTGGATGCCGTTGCGCTCAATGGCCAGGCGATTGTCCACCAGCAGATAGCCTGCGTCATCGCTGGCCACAAAGAAATGCCGTCGGCAATCCTGCGGCGTGTTCAGCATGGCGGCAATCACCAGCAGAAAGCGTTCCCGTCCATCCACAGGGTTGCAGGTCTGCACTAGTTCCCGCACTGGAAGCCGTCCGATAGGCGTGGCCTTAGCCAGATGCCGTTCAACGTCCGGCCATTTCGCGCCACTGTCCAGGTTCCCCAGGTCATAGACCTCGCAGATGGGCGGTGTCAGCGTCATTTTTGCCTGGGGCGCATTCAGACTGGAGCCAAAATAGGCGTAGATTCGCTTGCCCTGGGGAATGACCTGAACCAGGGAGGAGTTCGGCCAGCCTGGCCCCATGCGGCGCAGAAGCAATTGTCGCCCTTTTTCGTTGAAGCAGAACACATCCGCCCCATTCGCCTGCCCCAGGCCACAGACGGGAATGTTCAGGAGCACTCCCGCCTCAGGCGCCGGCGCGGGCACGGAAAACACGGCGCGGTACGGACTGGGGTTATGCTGCCAGCCCTGCCCCCGGAGGGCGGACGCCAGCAGCACGAAAACCAGCGTCAGGAGATGTACCGCTCTGAATCGAATCATCAGGCCAGATGGATTTCGCCGAAATAATCGGGCAAATGATAGTTCGTTTCGGGAATGGGATTCCAGGTTGTCCAGCGCGGGTGGCTGCACTTGTCCGAGCACTGGTAGAAGTTGCCGCGCCATTTGCGGCCATTCAGGCTGCCCACGGGACCGATGTAGGGTTCGATGGCCGCCATGGGGATGCGGAACTGCACAAACCAGGTGCGCGGCTCGGCGATTTCGGGGTCAACGGTCTTGGGCATGGAGCCACGCACCTCCATCAGGGCGGCATGTTCGGGGGCCACCTTCTCGAATTCAATGTTGTCGCCCTTGAAGCGACGGGGACGCGTCACGTGGTAGAACAGGAAAGTCCCGCCGGCGTTCATCTCCAGGTTGAAGTATCCGGTCCCCACATCGGGCTGAAAGAAGAATTCGGCGCAGGAGTCCTGGCAAACCTGGTCCTGATAATGGGTATGGACAACGCGGATGTAACGGTCCTGCACCCGGAAGATTCCGTAGAGATTCGTGTCGTCATGCTTGAGCCGAAGTTCCACCACTGGATGGAAATCGGCGGTTTCGGGACGGAAATTGGAGACGGAGGCAGTCTCCGCATCCGCCCAATCCTCCCATTGAAACAGGGACGTCGGGGCCTCGGCAGTCGCTTGGACAGTGTAGATGTTCATGGGCAATTCTAGAAGGAATCTATGTCTATGTCGGCAAAACGGCATCCACCAGTGGGATGTCGTTTAATTCCGGTGAACGACTCTGGTGTCACAGAGCATGTCGTGCAAGGCGCAGTGTTCGTCCCCCACGATGGCGATGAACCAGCCAATGCCACTGCAGCATTGCTTGCAGATGGCACGTGCAAAGGACCTCAACAGACCGACATGTGTGCCGTTGGAGCGAATGACCCGCAATCCGCA
>JAFRLP010000326.1 GCA_017431185.1 Victivallales bacterium
AAGGCGTCGGCCATCTGGAAGAAGCGCCGTCATGCCAGGGGGGATCTGGAGAGAGGCGTGAATGCCGTCTGCCGTCTTCTCCCATTTGGCGATGATGGAGCCACGTGGGGTGCGGACCGTTCCCGATGCGCAGGTGAGGTCCAGGGGATGCGGAGCAAAGGAGAATGCCTCGTATCCTGGGCGTGTCGCCCGAATGCCGAGAATGACCTCCTTGAAGAAAACGGCGGGGCTGGTGGCAAAGCCATGGCAGAGCGAGCCTGACTCCTTGAAGCCGTCGCGCCCGAACTTGTAAACGCCACATTCAGGAATCGTGACACACCCCCGCCGCACGACATTGCCCCAACGTTTGCGGATACGGTCAAGTATTTCCTGGTCTTCGCCCATTTCGTGCAAGGCCTGGAAGACCAGTCCGGAAAGATAGAGCTCGGACTCCATCAGCGTGTGGCCAAGAATCGCGTCCGTGAAATTCCTGAGTTCCGTCTTGGACCATTCGCCGCTGGAGATGGCCAGGGCCTGCGCCAGCTCTGACCGGATGGGCTCTGGAGTCTTGGCATCGGTGACGGGATTGATGCGCCAAGCCATGTCCTCCAATAGCCGTTTGCCAGTGCCCTCGTCCGTGACGACGAAACGGCGCATGGCGTTTGCCGTCCGCTGAATGCGCTGGTTGAGAAGCGTTTTTTCAGGACAAGGGTCCCCGCATTCGCCGCAAATTCTCTGAAAGCATTTCATGGCGGAGATATAAACGGAGTTGAGCATGGATTCGCGGCTGTGGATGAACATGTGCCAGTTCATTTCAAAGGCCCAGTCCCAGAAATCCCAGGCGAAATCGGGCGATGAGACCAGACCAGATGCATCCACCGTGCTCTCGAAGGCGTCAAGCACCTTGCGGAGGTTGGGAAGATAGCTGCGGACAGTCTCGCGGTCGCCGCTCTCGCGCAGGTAGTCCTCCAGCATCCAGAAGAGGAAAAGGTTGGTGGCAGGGAGAATATTGGGCGGCCTCTTGTCGTTGATGGGTGTCGGCGCCACCCCAGGTATCCATCCAGTGTCGTATTGCTGGGAGAATGCCATCTCGAAGGAGTGGCGGTGAATGGCGGAGGGGCCGAACATGGCCAGGCTGGCACGGTTCTCAATGATGAGGTCGTTGACCCAGAACGCATGCTCCCGCCAGGGACAGTCCATGAAGGTGTCAGTGGTGCAGGCCCGAATCGTCTCGCAGGACATCTCCCAGATTCTCTCCAGAAGCGGGTCACTGCAGCGGAATTGGACGTCTGGCGTGTAGGGATACCGACAGTCCAGGCAATGGAAATTGCGGAGGACGGCGCTTTCATGGCGCCCCAGCCCGCGGATTTGAATCTGGACCATGCTCGCGCCGTGCATCTCGAAGGGGTTTTCAATGGTGTTGCGCCCCTTCTTCAGAACGTAGGAATCCGTGAAGAAATAGCTTGGACTTCCGCCTGCCTTCAGGTAACTGGCGCGAACGCGCCCGTTCCAGAGGGTTTCGCCGTAGGTGAGCTCAATGCGGACACCCGACGAGGGCGATTCGATTTCCGCGCTGAAATAGCCGATGACGGGCTTTCCGAAATCGAAGACCAGTGCCGTGGCCTCGCCAGAGACGCGGAAGGCGTTCTGCTCTGGCAGAGGCGTCAGCGCGCCTGGATTATCCTTCCAGACCTCGCGGTTGAGAACCTCGGCGATGTCCTCAGGCGTGCCGTCTTGCAGAGTGGCGGGAGTCTCCATGCGGACGCTGGCGTATTTCAGGAGCCGAGGCGTGATGCAGGTCTCCCGCATGGGTGGAATGTCACGTGGCCTGATTCGTTTTGCGTCAAGGATTGGCGAGTCGAAGGGGATGGCCTCTTGCCAATCCGAGGTTCCCTCGCCCAGCATCCAGCCTTTGTCCTGGGAGCCTTCGCGAAGGTCGAGTTCGATTTTTGCCCCATGCTGGAAGGTGAAGGGGCGAGTCGTGTTTTTCCAGCCAGGCATCGGTCGTCCTCGCCACCCTTCGGAGCCGACGAAGCTCCCTGGCAGTTCCGCCATGAGCGCACATCCAGACGGATGTGTGTTGAAATTCGCGGTGCTGTTCTGGGAATGGAGGCATACGGCGAGATGGTTCTCGCCGCGATGAAGCCAGGGGGTGAGATCGACCTCCTCGTAGTAGTGTACGCCACACGTGCCTCGGATGGGGCCGCGGCAGACGAATGCCCCGTTCACGTACAGGAGAAAATGACTTTCAGCCGAAATCCTCAATGGGGGAACGGTGATGGGCACGGCGCACTCGAATGAACGGTGCAGCTGAAGCGCGCAGTTGGGAATCTCCGACGCTCCAGCCAATGTCAGCCAGGAATGTGTTATGGAGGGCATTGTATGGTCTGATTGGCAATGCTCCGCTGGTGAAAGAGGCTCGTCATTTCACGGTCAGGGGGACGGGGACGGCCTTGACACAGGGCAACGCGTTCATTCCTTGTGCATCCACTCACGGACATACACTTCTTCGGACGGACGGCTGCCGTCCTCATTGCAGGGGACAATTCGGATTCGCCGCGCGAACTCGTTGTACATCAACTGGTGTGCGTTGACGACATGCCGTTTCTCGAATTCACGGCGCATCCGAAAGAGTTCGTTGAACGAGGCCATGAATGCAGGGCTTCTGCCACACGGGGCCTCCCACCAGAGATTCATGGTCTGGATCATCTTGTCCACGTGACGCATGCCGTCGCGCAGGAACTGCACTCGCGCCGTCGCCTCGGGCTCGGAGCCGCCGATGGCGTTGTCCGCCTCGTCCAGAAAATCGTATGCGGGTTTCATGATCTCAGGTGGATAGACCAGGTGGAGCGCGTCCCAGCATCCGTAGAGGATATGGGGCCGAATGCGCTTGTCCGTGGCGCAGAGCTGGTCATAGAGTCCGCCAGTCTTGAGGTCGGCTTCCTCGGCGATGCCGCCACGGAGGCGGTCGGTGTACTCCTCCCAGTAGGCGATCCATTTCAGGATGGCCGCCGCCCCTTTTCCGAAAGCGGAGGCGTATTCCTCCTTGATGTCGTCCACCGTGATGTTCTTGAGATAGGACATCCGCAGGAGCATGTAGCAGTAGAGTCCCTGCGCGGGCCAGCAGCCGCCGAAGGAATCCTGCTCATAGCCGAAACTGATGTTCTGGGCCGCGCGCATGAATTCCGCGGTCTTCTTCAGCGGAAAATAGGGCGAGAACCAGAAGGTGTTCATCCAGTTCGGGCGCAGCAGAAGTCTGGCCCCGGAGTTCTGCCAGCTCCTCCACTGTGTCATTCCAATCCCCCTGACGTCGAAATCGCTGGGGACAACCGCCGAAAGGACGCCAGGGACTAGTTTCATGTCCTGCGGAAACAGCTTGTATGCCCCGTAGCCGAACACGCAGATCTGAGCCTTCGGGTTCTCCTTCTTCATCTCCGTCAGCACGGCATTCCAAAACTTCACATATCGTCTGGTGAGGGAGACCTTGCCCAGCCAGATTTCCTGGGCGGTCGCCTGACGCGCCTCCTCCGAATCCAATTCACGGCAGTTCGGGCAGGTGCAGAAGCCCAGGCCATCGTTGGGACACATGCCGTAGATGTCGGGACGCCCCGCCGCCCGCCACCGCTCCAGGATGAGCTGCGGAACCTCAGGGTTGCTGATGCAGACCTTGGTGCAGATGGGGCGGGAATGATAGGTGCGTTTCCCATCGGGAGAAAGCGCGACCAGTTCAGGGCGGGTTGCGCCGTACTTCTCCCACCATCCCTGGAAGGCGTCTGTGAAATTGGTGTGGATGCGCGTGCCCTGCTGATGGATCATCATGAAGCGGTTGTTTCGGTCGAAGGAGGGCATATAGGTGCCGACGTCGAACCACATCTGGCGACGCTCATAGAAGGGACGCCCCTGAATCGAATAGTCTTCGGGAAGCGCCACGCTTTTTCTCTTCGGGCAATAGGTGCCCAGGTCGCCTGGCCAGAGAAATCTCACTCCGGCAATCTGGTCGAGCATCGTGGTTACTGCCCAGAGGGTCGCCGGACTGTACTGGCGGGAATCCATCTCAGGATGCCTCATGCCTGGCGCACCAGTGGTCTTGACCTCTGGCATCTCCTTGTTGTGCCCGAGGAAGAAGATGTCCCGCCCTTTGGCCAAAGCACGGTATTCCTCCATCTGCAGTTTCTCGCTCTCCAATCCCTGTGATTTCGCATAGTCGCAGTCGCCGATGAAGATGCGGTTCATTCCCTCGGGTATGCTGTCCAACTCCTTGGAACGGATGACCTGGAGTTCGACGCCTGTGGACTTTTTCAGGCAGAACTGGAGGATTTCAGTCGCAAGAAGACAGGATTTGCTCTGGCGTCCCTGCACAATGACCGCCGCTGGCGCGCCTTGCCTCACAATGTAAATCTCTTTTGCCAAGCCGACGAGTGCGCCCGACAGACACAAAATGGTGAACAGTTGTCTCATGGTGGTGGTTCTCCGTTCTGTTGTTCATCTCCGCCTGCCGCAGTTGACGCCGAAGACGGCAACGGTTTCTTTGTCATGAATCGCGGTGTTCATGCACTCCTTCCGCTTTCTGGGAGGTGTCCTTGAAAAATTGCTTATCATAATATAAGCAATTATCCTGGAAAAGCAAGTCGGACGGCTTCTCCCCAATCAAGGTTAAAACACAATGATCATCCCTGAATAGTTACTGCAAAGCAGTTTCAGTGCCCAATGCCGTCCTGCATGTTTTCGCCATCACTCCGCCAAATGCTGTTCATAAAATCATCGCATCTGTTAAAAAAAGTTACCATGATAATTGATTTTTTCAAGCACCTGTCATATATTACGCACCAATTGGTTAAAATCTGATTTTGGCACGCTGCTTGCTTTGTCCCAGTCATTGTGAGAACCACTGGCTAATTGCGCAAATGCGCAAAGAGTTACGCAATTAGACACTAGTCTATGAGCAAAGCAAGAGGAACGGCAATGAAACTGGCGGGACTTGATTTCGAGACGGCAAACAAGAAAAGCGGCAGCATCTGCGCGATAGGCTGCGCCATTCTTGACAATGGCATGGTGGCGGAACAGGGGAAATGGCTGGTCTGCCCCCACAAGGGCTTCCGATGGATGCGGCCAGACTTCACGGACATCCACGGGCTTTCCTATTGGGACGTCCGCGACTGCGCGGAGTTCGTGGACATCTGGCCGGAACTGCGGCGGATGCTCCTTTCCGCTGATTGCGTTGTCATCCACAACTCACGCTTCGACCTGGGGCATCTGCGCAGCGCACTGTCCCTTTACGAACAGCCGCCCGTGGAATTCGACTACGCGGACAGCCTCATCATCAGCCGAAGGCTCTTCCCCGAAATGCCCTCGCATTCCCTGGACGCGATGGCGGAGCTTTTCGGAATCATCTTCCAGCACCACGACGCATTGGAGGACGCGATGGCCTGCGCCAGCATTATAGCCAGGACGGGCATCCCCGACGGCTGCCTTTGGCACTTTTCGACGGAAGACGGACAACAATGACGAAGGCGCTGATTCTGACTGGCTGGAAATGCACCGCGTCGCTGCGGCTCTGCCCCTGTGACACAATGGCAAGGCGGACTTGACTTCCCGATTGGCTGGACGATGCTGTCAGGGCGAAGCCTACTTAATAAGCAAGGGCGTCATATACAGCGGGAGATAGCAGATGCCGTCCTGGATTCTGAAATCGCCGTCATGGATGACAAAGGGGACATGGAGCTGCTCAGGGTATTTGGCGATGAACTTTCTCAGCGAGTTCAGCGTGTAGTTCCTGCCGCTCTTGACCTCAATGGGGGAGATGTTATGCCGATTGGTGAGACTGGCCTTGGGTATCAGAAAATCAATCTCCATGCGCGAAGCCTTGTCGTCTGGAGCGCTGTTGAAATAGAAAAAGAGCGAATGGCCTGACGCCTTCAGCATCTGAGCCACCACATTCTCAATTATCATCCCCAAATTGACGCCAAACTTGCCAGAGAGCAGCTTTCGGTAAATCTCATTCGACGCAAGGATGTCAGGGGAGAAGGCATGGCTTATCAGAAGCCCTGTGTCAGCCATGTAGCATTTGAGGGTTGTACGGTTCAGATTCATCTGCAGGCCCAATGAAGGCTCTGCCGCGTTGAACGCAATGTTGGCGACCATTGCGTCCTGCAGCCAGAGAAACGCATTCTCGTATGAGCGCATCCTTGCGTTTTCACTGATGTCAGACAGGCGGAACACTCTGTCATGCCGTTGAAGCTGTGAGGGAATCTCGACGAATATGTCCTCTATCTTCAGTGCGTATCCATTGCCGTGCTTGCGCATGTCGTTTCTGTACAACTGCAATATGTCCCTTTTGATTTCATCTGCGGCCATGAAATCATGCGTCAAGACAAACTTTTCAACCGCCTGCGGCATTCCTCCGACGGCAAGGTATTGCCTGAAGGCATCCATTGTCCTGCGGTGCAAAGGCTGCCCCAGACTGCGCCTGGATGCGTGGCATTCGCGTATGAAATCCATGGTGTCCTCCTGGCCATTCGCCCACAGGAACTCCTCGAAGTCCATCGGATACATCTCAATTTGGCGCTCTTCTGAAGGAATGACAATATCCTTCACATTCTCCCTAATGGAAACAAGCGAACCCGTCTCAACGTAGTCATAACGTCCATCTTTGACAAGATACTTGAGCGCGGCCCGCGCACGTGGATAGAGCTGGACTTCATCAAACACTATCAGCGATTCGCGCTCATGCAATTTGGTGTGCGTAAAAAGCGACAGGCGCGAGAAGAACTGCTCCAAATCATCAAGAAAATGCTCAAAAAGATAGATTATGTCCTCCGATACCAGATTGAAGTCGAGAATTATGTGGCTTTTATATTCCCTGCGGGCAAACTCCTCCACTATATAACTCTTTCCGACGCGACGCGCCCCCGCCAGCAGCAGCGACGTCTCCCCGTGGCTCTTCCGCTTCCACTCCACCAGTCTCTCATATATCTTTCGTCTCATCATTCGCCTATCCTGTCAGACTACACCGTTTCCTATATAAAATACACGAGAATGAGATTTTTTCAACCAGCGTTTTGCACGAAATCGAGATTTTTTCGCTCAGCAATTTGCACGAAAATGAGATTTTCCTCCCCCCCCCCAAAAAAACAACTACCTCTTTAATTTCGCATCCAGCCCGAATGTCAGTTCCCTTACTTTTCCATCCCCGACGCAGGATTGCCGGTCACACGGACATAGTCCAGCACATAGGAACGCTCTGAACCGTCACGCTTGTTGCAGTAAGTGTAAATCGCGAAATAGTTCAGTGTCACTGGCTCAAACGAAGGCAGTCCCTTGACTTCCCGCTGTCTGGCGTTGTGGCCATCCCGTGCGACGTCAAACGTGCGGATGCTGAAATTCTCGTGAATCTCCCGTGAACTGAACCGATGCCAATCCGAATGGTTTTTTCCGTCTTTGCCGACATAACTCCAGCAGGCCATGTGGTCCAGGGAAGGGTCTGGGCTCCTGAAGCGGATCTCAATCGTCCTGGCGTTTTCCAGTTCTGCGCCTTCCAGCCTGGTCAAATGGAGGTTGCCGTAGAAGTTCGGGCCTTCGGGGTAGGTGATGAAGACTTGCAGTTCCCCGTTCTCATTGTTCAGGCGACAGAGGTCCTTCGCCGATTTCGGCTTTCCATCGACTGTGACGATGCGACTGAGGAACACCTTGTTCGCCGAGGCGAAATCCTCCAATGCGGCGTCGCCTTTGCCGACCATCACGATTGCGGGCAGGTCCATCACATTGTGGAAGTTTCCATACACGGGAATCCAGCAGGACTGCTCGTGGCTCTGCCCCACTCCGCTGCGTTTACTGCGGCAGACATTCATGCGCAGAAGCGGATTCGCCGCTGTCGGGTCAATGCCAATCTCCGCAAGCGGGAGTGCCATCTCCAGCGAATAAAAGTCCTCTCCGCGGAAAATCCTGATGTCAGCCGTGGAATTCCAGGACCTGTCGATTTTGCCGAACTTCTCGTAGTCCAGGACCACGCCATTCTGGTTGACCGTGATGTTGCGAAGCGCCTTGGCGGGCATGTCATCGGTGCGGAAGAAGAATTCCAGCGAGTCATCATCGTAAACCGCCGTGTCGCGGTCTTTGCAGACCATCTTCGCCGTCAGGATGTCCGGGTCTGAGGCATGGACGCCGATGTAAAGCCGTCCGTCCTCCCTGAATCCCATCTTGAACTTGGTCCCGTATCGCGGGGGAAGCGGCGCGTTGGCAAGAAGGAATCCGTGTTCAGGCAGCCCCTTCCAGAACGGGTCATCCAATACGCCGTCGATGGTCGGCGGAGTCTCCCTGGAGACGGTCAGCACGGTGTCGTTGGACAGTTTTGCATTGCGCTGATAGGCGCGGGCGACTTTGACAAAGTCGTTGAAATGGGACTTGCGGATCCAGGCAATGCGCTTGGCATGGATGGAGTCAGCGGAGACTGCCTTCTCGGCCTTGACGATGGCCTCCTCCAGCTGGTCAATGACTTCACCTGTGTAGATCTCCTCGTACAGTTCCTTGCCGGAGAACTTGGCAAACATGCCCTCCACATTTCCCTGCGTCGATTTGACGTTTTCCCAGCGGTCAATCAGCAGGGTGAAGAAACGCTTCATGTCGGCTGCGGCGGGACCGTAGAACAGCCTGTAGTGGTAGTCCAGCTCCGCGTCCACATTGACAGGCGCACCCCACATGGCCTTCATGCTGAAATAGAACGTGAGGTAATTCTGGCCAAGGTCCGCTGTTGTCTTCTCCTGTCCGTATTCGGGGTTGATCCTCATCTCGCGTCCGGCAAGTTGGCCAGCCAGTTTCGTGTCGTTCAGTTCAATGAAGCATCCGCGGATCTGGGGATACTCGCGGTACCACTTGTCCGCAATGTGCGGCATCTGGTAGGGATAGGCGTCACGATAGGGCAGATAATAGTGCCAGATTGTCACCTCCTTCGCCTTTTCGCTCCACATCTTCAGGGTCTTCTCAAAGGAGTCACGGTACCTTTTGCTGCCGTAGAAAAGAAAATAGGGGTCGGCGCAGATGGAGACTACCACATTGTCGGGCAACCTGAAGTCGGGCGGATAGTAATAGCTCTCGTATGGGTTGGTGAGAACCTTTTTGTCGGGGTACTTTCTCTGCACATGCTCAGCGACCTTCTTGACAAAAGAGAAGACCAGATTGCTCATCTCCGCGCGGGGTCTGTCCGTGAGCATCTCCTGGCAGTTCTTGCAGTGGCACTTGTTCAGATTGAAGCAGTCGTCCGGCATCACATACACAAAATGCTCGTCGGGATGCATGAATTTCCAGAAATTCGCCTTTGGGTCTTTTGCATAATAGGCGTCTATCGCATCGCAATAGGCCTTCACCAGGTCAGGGTTTGTGAGGCAGAAATGCGGATATCCGGCCCAGCGGCGCTCCGACGGCTGCGTGCCAGGGCGGAAACCGCCGAACTCCCGCTTGCCGTCCAGGCGCAGGGCAAAGAAGTCGGGACGTGTCTCGTGGTACGGGAAATAGAAATCCTGCATCGAATGGTTGGCGCTGCCGGAGCGGGTTCCGAAGGCGCGCACACGGCGATTGAAGACCAGGGACTCCCGCGCGGAGAATTCGTTCCATTTGAAGGGCCAGTAGGCCCTGGCGAAATAGGCGGGCTTCTGGTCTATCGGCAAACCCGACGCCTCGACTTTTTCCAGAGGTTCGAAGGCCTCCCCGAACTCGCCTGGCGTGTACCAGCGGACCCCGAGGAAACGCTCTATGAATTCGTAGGTTCCGAAGAGCAGTCCGAAATCTGCGCTCTGGCGGGAAACCGGGTTGGCGTCGCATTCGGCCCCCATGATGGAAATGTCTCCGTCGGCCAGTTCGGCAATGCGGAACCTTTCGCTGCCCTCGTATTTTTCCGAGGCGAAATCCACCGTTTGGGGCAGTTCCGGATGCGTCCCGACATAGATGGCCTTGCGTCCCTCCGCCTTGGCGGTGAGAACCGCCGCATCCACTTCGGCGACCTTCTTCAGATACGCCTTCAATTCGTTTGCGGCATAGCTGGTCGTCTGCGGGGCGTTGGCGCGAATCACGATGTCATAGGCGCTTTGGCTGTTCTCCGCAATGACCAACGCATGGAGTTTTGCAGGCCACAGCAGACCTGCAAACAAAAGAAGCGCAAGGAGTCCCTGTTTCATTTTCCCTATTGCCGGCTATGGAATCAATCTTTTGCGGGAACGCAGATATAGTCTATCTCAATCGACCGTTCAACATCATCGTTTTTCGCGGAGGAATAAATCTCCAGCGCCACCAATTTCACAGGTTCCGGCTTGCTGTTCTTCTGCCCGGCAAATCCGTCCTTGTGCATCTCGATTCTCACTGTGCTCCATTCCGTGGATGCAGGCAGACGCTTCCAGTCTCCAAAGCGCTTTCCCGACGCATCGGTATAAGTCCAGGTCAGGAGATTATTGAGTCCCTTCACTGGGGTACGGTAGCGTATCTCCAGCGCCGTTCCGCCCTTCAGGTCAATGGGCGTGGCGATCCCGTAGGCAAAAGTGCCCTTGGCCTTGGAGCACTCCTGGCCAAATTTGTAATGGAGGATCAAGGCGCCGTCCTTGTATTCCTTGCGGCAAGTGGCCGCCTTCTGCGGATCATTGTCAACACGCTGGACAACATATCTCCTTCCGTCATTGAAATCCTCTTTCCAGGAGGTGGCTGACGGCGCTGCCGCCTCTTCCGCGACCAGGCCCATCGATAGCGTGGCGGTGAACAGAACAAAGCCCAGAATGCGTTTGCCCATGAGTTTCTCCTTGCGACTGAAAGATTCTTCCTAATTGAGTCCGTCTCGTCCAAACATCTTGCTGCTGTAGTATGCCGGTTTGCTGTTGGCGGAAAGTTCCGCGCCAGTCATTGACACGATGTGTCCATCCGCAAAAAACATATTGAGCCTGTTCCCATGGCGTTTTCGGCTGGCATAATACCCATTGTTGGTAACTTTGTAGAAGCCGTAGTTGGTCATGGGGACAGTGTCTTCCTGAGACCAGACGGGAAGATTCGCCTCCGAGGCCGTGGAGAAAACGGAATCACAAATGTATGCCTTTGCACTTGGGGAGGCAATTCGCCCCATCTTCATCCCCTTGCTGTATGTTCCGCCAGTGTTCGGATCCATTCCGCCGATATAGTACTTCAACATCCCGTATTGGGGGTAACGGTAATTCCAGAAACCTGCCGCCCTGGGACATGACGGGCAGGTGAACACTCCTTTGCGCTGGCTTTCGGGCGTATTGTAAATCTCTTGACTTGATAGGTCGGGGCTGTCATTGATTCCGACGTATGAGCGAACATAGTATGCCCAGGTCATGTTTGTGGTTCCACCCATATACCTGAAAGTTCCGTCAATGGGAACCGTCAAGTCCTCGTGGTCCATGCTGTACAGGATGACAGCCATGCCCACCTGCCGCAGATTTCCGGAGCAGGTGCGCAGCCTGGCGGTGGCGCGCGCCTTGCTCAACGCAGGCAACAGCATGGCCGCAAGTATGGCGATTATGGCTATCACTACAGAATAATCATTTGCATTCTAGTAAAAATGGTGTATATTAAGCAAAAGGTTTTTTCTCACCGTCAGAAGAAAAAAAAGGCAAAAAAAGGAAAGGTTCACTAAAATGAAGGACACAGGAA
>JAFRLP010000327.1 GCA_017431185.1 Victivallales bacterium
AGTCCTCCGTCCCCCGCCATTCGTAGCCATAGCACCTGATCTCCTTGAGCTGCGGCAAATCAAAACTCCATGGTACTCGGCAACTGTACTCGCCATTCTGGTTGGAGTGTACGTGCAGCTCCCACCCGTCGCACCAGAATTCCAGCCATGCGCCCGCAACGGGTGCGCCATGCTGGTCAAGGAGCCGCCCGTAGATGGTCTTTGGGGGATGGCCGAACATGAGCCGAAACATGCCCGTAAGACACTCCCACGCCATCAACGCCATGCGTTCGCGGGAATTCTCCAGCACTCCTTTGTCGTCCCTGCCGGATGGCAGGACAGGGAGGCCCCACCCAGGCGGCGGCCTGTGCGCGATGGTCTTGTTGTCCTGGTGGTCAAGGCAGGTGCATGAGTTGAGCAGACAGAGGACAAGGATGAGAAACAGATCGTTCATGGGCAAAGGGGAAGGAATGGGATGAGAATTCATCGGGACGCCTTGTCATGCGCTTACGGTCAATCGAGCATTTCGCCGCGGAACAGGCGGTCCTGGAGGCTCTCGCCGCCGCGTCCGCCGCCGGACGGGGGATTCAGCACCTGGAGCCAGTAGCTCCGCGTGTCGGACGCAAACGAGCGGAACTGCCGGCTGTGTGAATAGTGCTTGTTATCGAACCCGCATGTGCCCTGCAGGTTCACCCCTCCGGTCAGGGCCACAGGGCACTTGCCCAAAGGCTTGCTGCGGGACTGCAGGACATAGGAAAACGCCCAGTACCTCTCCGCTGGGGAATCATAGGAATCGTCGAGATGGTACCACTGGTCTATGATTGTTTCACTCTGGATGGTACTCCCCCCCGAACCGTCATCAATGATCCTTGGGTATGTGTGATAGCGGTGGAAGCTGTTGGCATCCAAATCGCCGTCGTCATAGTACGAGGTACTGCCGCTGTAGGCGAAGGTTCCGCCCTCGGTGTCGCTGTTCGGCTTGACACAGTTGTTCCACCCCCATGCCCTCAATGCATAGTCAATCTCGTTATAGAAATTGTCGATGCGCCCGCACTTCCCGATGTTCGATGAAAAATAGGGAAGGGACGGCGGCTGGCCTGTATGATAATATCCAAAGGCGTCGGGCGTCCCAAACAGGAATGCGGGGAGAATCTCCGCAGAGTAGGGGGAGAGTGCCCAGGAACTGTCATACGCCTCGGCTGGGACGGCCGCCTGGCTGGCGATGTATCTGAAGATGGAGCGCCCCGAATACCGCCGAAGTGCCTCCCCCGCGACCACGTTCCCCATGCTGTGGGCCAGCACCGTCAGTTGTGCATCGTTCTTGTTCAGGGCGGACAGGAGCCCGCACAGGGCGCGGGACGAATTCCAGGCGATGAACTCGCTGTCGTTGTAATGCCCCGAATTCCAAATGGCATCCCAAAAGGAGGTGAACCCGTACCTGGTCGGCCAGCTGAACAATGTGAACCCGCCGTCATACCCCAGCCACCACAGCCGCTTGAACGCGGTCTCCGCCCAGCGCACCTTCTCCCACTCCGCCATGTTCCAGCCATGGACGAAAAGCAGTTTTTTCGCAGGCGTCCGCGGATGGAACTCCGCTTTGCGAATACGGGTGGCTGTCGGCGCCACGGTGGCCTGCCACCCTGACCCACCCGACAACGGGACCTTGTAGTAGTCGTAGAACCAGTCGATGCCGTGCAGCGCCAGGCGCACGCCCCTCCTCGCAATGTCATGCCCGTTTCGGCGCACCACCAGGCGGAGTTCCCCCGTGCCGGCGGACGAACCCTCCATCAGGAACGGATAGAGGGTTCCATTGACGATGAATTTATTTTTGGGAACTTCCGTGAAACCTCCCGTCAGCATCACCAGACGTTCGGCCTGGGCCTGTGTATTGGCCGTATCGGAATCCGCGAGGTAGTCGAAAAGTCTTCCCGCCGTCCCAGTGAATGGGAAAAGGTTCACGGCGGGCGTGTCGGCCCCACCGTCGGCCTGGATTTCGAAGCCGAAGGTGACGGATGCGTCGTCGAGGAGGGACTGGGAGAGTTGCACGCCCAGGACTGTGAAGTCCTCCAATTCACGCTCGCACCAGTTCTCGCCATTCTTGCCGTTGCCGACGCGGTCGTCGTCGCAGTCGCGGTCACTGGTGTCATAGTCGTCCTGGGCGTCGTCAACGCCGTCCTTGCTGTCCTTGCAATCGTGGTCGTCGTTGACCCAGAAGCGGAACGGGCTCTGCGGGTCGCCGTCGCCGCCAGCGCCGTACTGGCCGAAGGTGATTTCGCCGTCGCGGTTGGCGTCCAGCGCCAGACTGCAGCGGACGACGCGGAGACGCACTTCGTCATGGAAGTCGGAATGCGGCTCGTCGCAGGCCAGCCGAAGCACGCAGTCCCCCTCCGCGACGCCCTCGGCGTAGAGGGTGTCGGGCACGGGGTCGGTTGCGGTGAAAGTCGCGGGGAGGTTCACCAGCCCCGTCTTGGTGGCCGTGCTCCACAGGCGGATGCATTGCCCCCCGGAGGTGGTCGCCGAGAGAATGACAGGCGCGAAACCCGCGGGCGCGAAGGAGAGGCGGATGGGCACAAGGTCGTCCTCCGCATTTCCGCAGCCCTGGTCGGAGAGGTCGGAGAGGTCGGAGACCCCGTTGCCGTCGTCATCGTCGTCGTTGAGCAGGACATGGCGTCCGCCTGCCTCGGTCGCCTTGCCAGCCTCGTCCGCACCCGTGACATGGCCGTCGCCGTTGACGTCGATGCCCAGCCACACGTCCACGACGGTCAGGCTTTTCGTCGCCGCCACGGCCTGGGACGACGCGGCGCCAGGGGCGGCGAAGGAGAGGGAGACATCAACGTCCCCCACCGCCCCGCTGGCATTGACCCCCTCCACCCGAAGCGCCCTCGACGGCAGGGCGAAGAAGGCGTCCGCGCCCCACGACATACCCGACTGGATCTGCGAGACCTGCCCGCCCGTGCCGTCCAGCCAGAGTCGGACGCGGGAGTCACCGGCCACGCCCAGGGAGAACGTCCCCTCCTCGAATCCGTCGGGGGTGCAGGACATGGTGAAGCAGGGGATGATGTCGTCGTCGCTGGCGTGGGGGGCGGAGGCCTGCCGGTCCTCGACGCCGTCAAGGTCGTCGTCATCGCGGTTGAGGCGGACTGCCGCGCAATTCCCCTCCAGGG
>JAFRLP010000328.1 GCA_017431185.1 Victivallales bacterium
ATGTTAAATGACTTTGAATTTTCTGTTTCTTAACAATAAAGATGGAGAACAACAATGTACGAAGCATCAGATCTAAAGAAAGGGTTGAAGATTGAAATCGACAACGAGCCTTACCTCATCACTGAATTTGACTTTTGCAAGCCAGGCAAAGGGCAGGCCCTCTACCGCTGCAAATGCAAGAACATGATTTCCGGCGGCACAATAGACAGGACTTTCCGCTCCGTTGACAAGATCGGGAAGCCCGACCTTGAGGAAAAGACTCTGACCTTCTCATACGAGGAGGGTGATGCCTACGTCTTCACTGACGAGAACTACGAGGACATCCGCATCGGAGCAGACCTTCTTGGCAACCAGAAGTATTTTCTGGACGACAACATGGAATGCACCGTGCTGTTCTTCCGCAACCGTCCCATCGAAATCACCCTGCCCTTCTTCGTGGAGAAGGTCGTCACCGAGACGGAGCCAGGCGCACGCGGCGACACCGCCACCAACGTGACCAAGCCCGCCAAGATTGAGAATGGCTTTGAATTGGCCGTTCCGCTGTTCATCAACCAGGGCGACGTCATCAAAATCGACACCCGCACTGGCGAGTTCAGGGAGCGTGTCCGCAAGGCAGCCAACTAATCGGCACCTTTATTATAGCACGTCTGACCATTTCTGCCACTCGACAACTCCCAAGTCCCTCTTTGAGACTCTGTGAACAATGATAGGAATCCTTGACTACGGCGCTGGCAACCTGACCAGCGTAAGACTGGCCTTCGGGCGAATCGATGCGGAGGCCAGGCTGGTCACCAGCCCAGATGAGGCTGTTGGCTGCGACCGCCTGGTGTTCCCTGGCGTCGGTTCGGCGAAAAGCGCCATGGCAGGCTTGATCGAACGCGGCTTTGACCGTCTGGTCAAGGAGGCAGTTGGCAAAGGGCTTCCCGTACTGGCCATCTGCGTGGGGATGCAACTTCTGCTGGAACATGATACGGAGGATGGCGGCGTCGAAGGCCTCGCCATCATCCGCGGCGGCGTGCGGCGCTTCGATTTTCCGCCTGAACAGCGGGTCAAGGTTCCGCACATCGGCTGGAATGCGGTGCGCTTCGCCAAACCACACCCCGTGCTCCAAGGCATTTCCGATGGCACGGCATTCTACTTTGTCCACTCCTACTATGCCTCTCCCGCCATGCCAGACGAAATCGCTGGTCTCACGGAGTACGCTGGCCTGGAATACGCATCCGCACTCGCCGCAGCCAGTGTCTTCGCAACGCAGTTCCACCCTGAACGCTCTGGAACTGCAGGACTGAAACTGCTCAAGAACTTTACCGAATGGGATGGCAAGCCATGCTGCTGAACCGCCTTATCGTCTGTCTGGATGTCCGTAATGGACGGGTCACCAAGGGGGTCAAATTCCTCAACAACACCGATGTCGGCGACCCTGTGGAACTGGCTGAGCAATACTCCAAGGACGGTGTTGACGAGCTGGTGTTCTACGACATCACCGCCTCTGCGGAGCGCCGTCCCATCGACATCAAGATGGTCGAGGAGACCGCCAAGCGCGTGTTCATTCCCTTTTCGGTGGGCGGTGGCATCCGCGATGTCTCCGACATGCGCCGCGCCCTGCTGGCAGGAGCGGACAAGGTGTCGCTCAACTCCCTGGCCGTCCTGCATCCGGAGGTGCTTCACGAGGGTGCACTGGCGTTTGGACGGCAGTGCGTCGTCCTGGGACTGGATGCGCGGCGCGTGCCCGTCACCGCAGCCATCCCCTCGGGCTACGAGGTGGTCATCCGCGGGGGGCGTCAGCCAATGGGGATGGACGCGGTGGAGTGGGCCAAACGCGCCGTGGACCTGGGCGCAGGCGAAATCTGCCTCAATGCCATTGACACGGACGGTGTGCGCCAGGGCTATGAGTTGACCATCACCAGGCTCATTGCCGATGCCGTGGATGTGCCAGTCATCGCCTCGGGCGGCGCTGGCACTGTAACCCATCTGGCCGATGCGTTCCGCGAAGGCCATGCCTCCGCCGCCCTGGTCGCCTCCATGGTCCATTCAGGTGAATACACCTGCGCTGGCATCAAGCGCGACCTTGCCGCCCTTGGCATCCCTGTCAGGCTGGCGTGAGAGGTGATCGACGGCATTCCCGCCGTCGCATAATCAATCTTCAAAGCATAAAATCTTCCAAAGAAAAATATCTGAAAAAAGG
>JAFRLP010000329.1 GCA_017431185.1 Victivallales bacterium
CACCACGGCGGCGGGGACGCCGCCGCTACAGGCCGTATTTCTCGCGCAGATTGTAGAGGGAGCGCTCCAGGCTGACAAAGGGGTCGAGTTCCCCAGAATCCCTCTCGACGATGTACCACTTGACGCCAGCGTAGCGGCAGGCTTCGAGAATGGCGGGCCAGTTCAGGTTGCCGTCTCCCACCTCACAGTAATACTGCTTGCGCTCGCGGGTGACCCGGCCATCCTTGAGATGGATGCAGGGCACGCGCCCCGCCACACGGCGGATGTACTCGACGGGGTCAGCCATGCCGTGAGCCACCCAATAGGTGTCGATTTCAAACCAGATGGAGGAGTCCAGGTGGCCGATGAGATAATCCAGGGGGCAGGCGATGCTTCCTGCGGGCGCGAACTCATGGCTGTGGTTGTGATAGCCAAGACGGAGGCCGGCGGCGGCGAACTTGCGTCCCAAGGCATTGAATTTCTGCACGAACTCGTTCCAGCAGGTCTCGTTCCACTGTTCTTCCTCCATGAAGAAACCACCAATGGCGGTATAGGGGCAGTCCAGAATCTTATGCTCCTCGATGATGGCGTCGGGATTGTCCAGCATCTGCTGGAGTCCGCGATGGGTCACCACGCAGGGCAGTCCCGCATCATCCAGAATCTTCTTCATCACCTTCGGGTCCATCGGGCCATGACCGGAAAGCTGAATGCCATCATACCCCATCTTCTTGACTTTTTCGCAGGCCATGGCGAAATCAGTCTCATTCTTCATGTAGTCGCGGATGGTGTAACCTTGTGCGGCAATCTGAGCCATTCTCTTACTCCTTGTGTTGTTTTGCCGGTCTCCCGGCATGAAATTTTGTCAGTCTATTGGAACAGATTCTTGGTGGGGGCAACGGGGTCGTAGGTGACCGAGCACCCCAGGCGACGCAGGCCGGCCTCATCCCCGGGACTGGGGATATGGGTCAGATGCACGTCACAGCGCTGCAATTGCTGAAGGCACTGCAAGGCGGTCTGCGCCAGCGGATTGGAGTTGGCGGAAACCACCAGGGTGATGAGCGTCTCCCCGACATCCAGGCCTGGCTGGCGCACAGAGCCAAGGCTATCCTTGAAGTTCGCCACCGACTCCAGGATGTCAGGCAGGAGCAGGTGCAGCCTGTCTGGCACGCCGGCCAGGCGCTTCACCGCATTCAGCACCATGCTGGAGGCCGCGTGCATCAGCGGGCTGTTCTTGCCGGTGATGACGGTGCCGTCCGGCAGACGAATGGCCGCCCCGCAGTAGATGTCCTTGCTGCCCTTTCCGCGAGTGTTTCGCGCACTCTCGGCGGCCTGGTTCGCGGCCTTGACGACCGCACGCTCCTGCGGGTCAATGCCGGCCTTGGCGGCGATTTCGCGGATGCGGTCAAGCGTCTCCTTGGCCCCCCGCCCCAACTGGCAGTCCGCCTTGGCCTGGAAGAAGCGGCGGGCGATTTCCAGGTTGGCGGCCTCCTGCACGGCCTTATCGTCCACAATGCCCTGGGCAATGCAGTTGACCCCCATGTCCGTGGGCGACTTGTAGGGGCAGCGGTTGCCGTTCAGGCGATTCAGGACAGCCCGGAGCAAGGGGAACGCCTGCAAGTCGCGATTGTAGTTGACCACCGTCTTGCCGTAGGCCTCAAAATGGTATGAATCGATGGCGTTCATGTCATTGAGGTTGGCGGTGGCGGCCTCGTATGCGATGTTGACGGGGTGCATCAACGGCAGATTCCATACGGGGAAGGTCTCGAATTTGGCGTAGTGCGCCTCCCGTCCCAGCCGGTTTTCATGGTACATCTGGGAGAGGCAGGTGCCCATCTTGCCGCTGTTCGGCCCAGGTCCCGTGACCACGACCAGAGGACGGGTCACGGGGACATACGGGTTCGCGCCGAAGCCATCCTCGCTGACCACGTGGTCAATGTCGCCAGGATAGCCATGGATTCCCTTGTGGAGAAACACCGCAATGCCGTGGCGTTCCAGGCGCGCCTGAAACTCCAAGGCGGCGGGTTCGCCGTTGAACCGGGTGATGACCACGGCGGTGACCGAAACGCCACGCCCCCGCAAGTCATCAATCAGCCGCATCGCGTCCTTGTCGTAGGTGATGCCCAGGTCGGCGCGCCGACGCCCGCTCTGGATGTCCGCGGCGTGGATGCAGACGATGATGTCCGCGCTGTCGCTCAACTCCTGCAACAGGCGAATCTTCACGTTGGGGTCGTAGCCTGGCAATACGCGGGCAGCGTGAAAATCCCCGATGAGTTTTCCCCCAAACTCCAGATAGACTCTGGAGGCCATCGTCTTCACTCGGCCCAGGATGGATTCCTTCTGCGCCTTCAGGTATTTTTCGTTGTCAAAAGCAGACATTTTCTTCCAAATCGCTGAAAGAACGTGGCAATGAAAAGGCCCGCCAGGTTTACCCGGCGGGCCAATGCTCAGGTCATGCCAGTTTCGGCATCTTATCAAGGACAATCTGCTCGGCCTCCGTGTTCCAGAGCCCGTTATGGCGCTTGCAGGCGTCATCGAGTTCAGCGAACACCGGGTCGGTCTGCCCCTTCTCCGCAAAGTCCGCGATGGCGGTCAGCGGGAAGTCACGCTGCGTGTAGATGAGTTTCTTGCCGCCAGGAATCTTGGGGAGGTTCAGGGTGGTCTCGCGGGCCGCCGTCAGACCGCCGACATGCGTGATCATCATGGAGGGGTTGATGATTCCCTTGCCCATCAGGTCAAGAGCCTCGCGGATGTCAGCCGTCGTGCCTCCGCTGGTGCCGACAATGTGCGTTCCGCTGTAGTGGACGTTGTAGAAGTTCATCTTGGCGGAGAACTTCGGATCGATGGGGCCGGCGAAGAAGTCAAGGCATCCATCGCGCCCCAATATCGCGTCCGCCTGCTCGACGACGGGGGCGACAGGGGCCATGCAGAACACGTCGTTGTAGCCCTGGTTGTCGGTGAGGGCCAGCAGTTTCTCCACCGCGTCCGCGCATTTGGTGTTGAGATAGACCAGGCGGATGCCGTCCTTGGCCGCATCCTCGGGCTTGAGGATGGAGGCGGCGCGGGAGAGACGCGCGTCATCAATGTCGGTGACCACCAGCAGAGAGGGACGGCGCGGGCCGTGCAGCAGATAGTCGATGAGTCCCAGCCCCATCGGGCCGGCGCTGGCCAGGCACGCGCACTTGCCGCCTTCCACAATGCCCATGTGGTGCTCGTATGAGCCGGGGGTCATGTGGTAGTGGGCATGGTTGGCGCCGATGATGCAGCTCATCGGCTCGGAGAGGGAGGCCTTGTAGAAGGCGTCGCCGTAATAGTGCAGCAGGCAATCCATCTCCATCACGCAGGAAGGGATGCGGACGCGGGTGGAGTCGCCGCCCACCGTGGGGAAGGAGTATCCAGGGGAGTCGAGCGTGCCCTTGTAGTTGATGGCGGGCTGGATGCCAAAGCGGTCGCCGGGCTTGAACTGGTCTTTCCATTTGTCTCCGACCTCCAGGATGCGTCCGGAGAACTCATGGCCGATGATGGGGGGATTGGTGGCACAGTCGTTGGGCACGCGCTTGTGGGCAGGCCCCTGTTCGGCGGCCTTGAACGAAGACATGCAGATGGAGTCGCTGATGACCTCGGCGATGATTCCGTCCTCACCGCAAGGCGGCAGTTCAAAGGTCTCAAGGCGGAGGTCATCCACACCGTACAGGCGCAACGCAGTGGTTTTCATCTCGATTTTACTCCTGAAGAATTTGGGTTGTTGGGTATTTGGGGAAGAAAGTTAATATAATGTAGTCCCTTTTTTCGGAAATGTTAGCGGCTTGCCCGAAAAAAAAGAACTTTTCGCGTTTTCCAGGAGGGAGGCATCTAGAGACAGATTCCCGCCACGCCCGCC
>JAFRLP010000330.1 GCA_017431185.1 Victivallales bacterium
TTAGGCCTCGCGGATTGAAGTCCGAATCAGCCCCCTTGCCCCTCCGCATTGGCCCGAGCGAAGGAGACGGCTCGTATGCCGTAGGTGCGGGTGCGGATGAGTTGCCAAGGGGAGAGCGGGGCCCATGGCGGAGCGGTGTCGGAGGCGTGCTCCAGCATCAGCAGGGCCTGGTCGGCCCAGGAGAGAAGTCCTGCGTCGGTCAGCAGCTCATTTCCTCCATACGCCCCCTTGCCTTGGGGATGATAGGGTGGGTCCGCCAGTACCACATCGGCATGAAGCCCCCGTGAGGCCAGATGGGCGTGAACGGAACGCACATCCATGTTGAGGATTTCCGCCTGGCCTGCCTGGCCTCCCATGGACTTGCGCACGGCCTGAAGATTCTGCTCGATATAGCGGACGTGCCGTTTGTCCACTTCGACCATGATGACCTTTGATGCTCCCCTGGACAGCGACTCCAGCCCCAGTGCGCCAGTGCCTGAAAACAGATCCACCACCACTGCGCCTTGAATGTCTCCCAGGGAGGCGAACATGCTCTCCTTCACGCGGTCTTCCGTGGGGCGCAAGGAACGTCCGTCCGGCGCCGTCAGGCGAATGCCACCCGCCGCTCCGCTGATGATTCTCATTTTTTCCTCCCGCTCGTCGGCTGCTGTGTTGACAATGGAGGAAGATTTTCGCGTCGTCCCATCTCTTGGCGGTGACCGCAGCGCGGGCAGGGTTTCGTGGAGAATGGTTTGCGGAAGCGTCCCACGGCGAAGACCAGCCCGCATTGGGTGCAGGTATGCAGCCGCAGACGGCGCAGGGCCCAGTTGCGTGACCGGTCGTAGAACACCACGCAAGCCAGCAGAACGGTGAGACCGCCGAGCAGGAGCAGGGTGTAATAGAGCAGCGCGTCGTGGACAAAGATTTCAGCGCACATTTTTCAGTTTTTTGGGGCTGTTCAGAAGACCAGGCTACTTCAATCCGCGAGGACTAAGGCCTCGCGGGCAGGTTGGGGTCTAACGACGGGCTGGTCATTTTCTTGTGGCAAATCTGGTTCAGGTCATGTCCAAAACAGGCGGGGAGGCTGGACAGTTGCCGGTTTTTCCGTCAAAGGCTCACCGCCAGAACACCTCCAGGGTGGCCTCTCCCTGGGAGAAGGAAGCCGGGAGGTTCTGGCGCAGAGCCGCGACCGCCAGCTGGTCAAGTTCTGGCCACCCCGATGTCTGGCGGACGACAATGCGGGGCACAGGGGGGCCTGGAAGCAATTGCAGGCGGGTGATGAGAGTCGGTTCCTGAACGGAGGGCGGCTTGCTCAATGCCTCCTCCACAGCCTTGGCGTCCACGCTTGGCGGGTCTTTCATGAGATGCCCTGCGAGATTGCACCAGAGCACGCCTCGACGGAGAGGGCGTTCAGGGGCGTCGGGAGTCTCCACCACGAAATAAGGCGGCCAGTGGGCGAGGATTTCGCGTCGCAGCGGCTGGTCGTCAAATTGGGGTGGAGTCCCCCATAGGCGTTCCAGGCTCCAAGGGGGCATTTTCAGCGTGATTTCGGCCAATGGATGAAGAACTATCGGCGGACGGTCTGGCATCAGGCCGAGAAATCCAAGTTCGGCGGATTTGCCTTGCATGTCGCTGGTGGTGACCGATGGCTTCCAAAACAGTTCAGGACGCTGCAGCTGCAGCCACGCCCGCAGATTGCGGAAGGCGGGACGTTCCGCGTGTCTCGGACTGGGATGTGGCATATAGACAAAACGGACACTGGAGGAGTGTTCCTGGGAAAAACCTGCGGTGGAAATCAGCGGCTGGACATGAATCGTCAGAAAAGGCAGGCACAGCAATCCCGTGGCAGCCAGAGCAAGCATTGTCCAGAAGAGATCCTGGAGAATGGTGCTGGGGCGTCGGGCCGCCACCTGTTTTCTGTTTTTGCCCATGCCTACTCTCTGCCGTCGGAACTGGACAATTGCTTGCCGAAGGATTTCTGCTCTTCGGGGGCGGAGACCAGGAAGACCTCGGCATTCAGCCTGTTTGTCAACTCAAAGAACTGCATGATTTTGTCATACGGGAGGCTGCGGTCCGCCTGCAGGACGATGACCGGCGTGTCGCCACCGCGTTTGGCGTTGATGTCCTCCTGAAGAACCCCCTCCAGTTCCTGCCAGTTTTTTTTGAGCAGCCCGTTGTAGAAGTATTCGCCGTGTGCGGTGACCGTGATGACGAATTTGTCTCCTCGGACAATCTCCGCATCCCGCAGGCGTGGCAGGGTGGCTCCCTTGATGCCGGGCATGAAGACGTAGTTGCTGCTGACCATCACGCAGACCAGCAGGATAAAGAACACGTCAATGAGCACAATCAACGTGGAAGGCGGCTTGACCTCCACCAACTTGTCCTGCCAGTGCATGATCATTTGGCTTTCCCCTTGAAGGTCTCGTCTGCCAGCAGAACGCGGTTCATCTGGTCGTCCAGGTCTTCCGGCTCAATGAGGAAGTTGATGAGTTCGGTGGCCACCTTTTCCATGTTGAAGACAATGGTGTGGCAGCGCTCCGTGAGAATGGCGTTGTAGAGGTGTATGGCGAGAGCGACCGCCACGCCCATTGCCGTGGTGATGAGTGCGGTGCTGATGCCGGAGGACATGTCATTGATGCTCAAGGCGGTCTCCCCTTTGCCGCCACCCAGGGACCGGAAGATGTCCATCAGGCTGATGACCGTGCCCAGGAGCCCCAGCAGGGGGGCCAGCTGTCCGATGGCGGCGATGAGCCTGGCGTTGCGCTGGATGCGGGGAATCTCCATGATGGCGGTCTCCTCGGCCGCATGGCGCATGGCCTCCTCGGAGCGGGTGTTGCGGCTGAGGATGGAGCGCGCCACACTGGCAATGGGGCTGTGGGTGTCCGCGCAGATGGCGATGGCCTCTATGGTTTTCTGTCCCTTGCCATTGCGCAGATTGTTCTTGATGCCCAGCAGAAAATTGTCGCTGTCGATGTTGATGCGATGCAGATAGAAGAAGCGGTGGAAGAACAGGAACGTGGCCAGCGCAAAAAAGGCCGCCAGCACGTAACTGATGGGTGCTCCGCTGTTGAGAATTTCCTGAAGAAAAGACATATTCGGCTCTCCAATTTCAGACACTATGCCTATAATGTAGCACAGTTTACGCTCTGTGCAAACCAATGCCCTGATTGGAATGATATCCTTGTCCGATTCCTGGCGGTGCATCGGCCTTTGACATTGGCCAATGGCTGGGCGGAAGCGCCGAAAAGAACCTGGCCGCAGGCGCGCCGCTTCGCTTCCCTGCGGTCAGGCGATATCACAGTCTGCTACTCCTGGCTCTCTCTGCTCTCCTCCTGCTGTTGCTTTTTGAAACTGGAGACCAGAGGCGGAATCAGCGACATCAGGATGTCGCTGGCCGCCGTGTCCATCAGATGCAGATAACGATCGCCCAGGACGGGCGTCTCGGAGAAAATCCCGTACCCCTTGCCGATTTTCTCCATGACGGCACGGACATTCTCGTTCAAATAATCCCAATGAAAGGACTCCTGCTGCCCATTGTCCTCCAGGTCATCGATGAAAATGTTGTCGCCTTGCAGCAGGGCGGTCAGTTTGCGGCGCATGACCAGCGAGCAGCGTGTGGTGGGGCCATGTTCCCATTTGTGCAATGTCGATAAACTCACCCCGATTTGACGCGCTATCTGGACACGGGGCATGTGAAGGGCATGGATGCGCTGCTTCAGGCGCACTCTCACCTCCTCGGTGATATGACCATTCTCGGACAGTTCCCTCAACGATTCGCTTGACAACACATTCTCTTCCTTCTCTTCCATTTTTTGCCTCTCTTCTTTTGTGTGTGCCCCCCGAAGACGGAAGCGCACCCGTTGCCCTGCAGCTTGTACGCCCTGACACTCGTCAGAATACGTGCAGGATTAAAAAGTTATCATCACAACTATCTCTTTTAATCCACACCGATTTTGAAAACACAATCTTTATTTTAGCATAGAGATTTACATTGTCAAGTCGGTATGATTAAAAAAATCTATTTTCTTAAATCTTCCCATTGGATTATAGAAATTGCAATATGTTCTGTTTAGGCTATCTTATTACCGTAATAATTAGTCCTTATTGCTTAATCCTCAATGGATTATGTTGTATGAAAAAAGAAAAGCCTGACGGATGGAAAGAGAGTGGCGTACAAGGTAAGCCAATCTGCCATTCGTCAGGCTTTGGAATCTGCCGATTTCAATCCCGTGGAAGGAGATGGGATTGGAACAAGGACAGAGGGGGATTCGGGGAGAGGGTGTCCTCGCTGTTTCAGAGGATGGGGGCGGCTGCCTTGAGCCAGGCGTCCGCCAGGAGCTGGTGCCCGGCGCCGAGCGGATGCACTCCGTCCCTCAGCCAATGTTCCTGGGGTGCGCGTGCGAGAGCCCCGTCAAGGATTTTCTGGCAGGGCCGCAGAATGGCGTCGAAA
>JAFRLP010000331.1 GCA_017431185.1 Victivallales bacterium
TGACTCCTCTTGTTTAATGGACGTATATAATATAATGCGTACACTAAACAAAACAAGAAAAAAGACGCATGATTTTTCAGAAAAAATGCGTCCTAGGAAGCCTAAGCTGGATTTTGTGTTTGCTTTATACGAGTTTTAGGTTACTATGTTGTCGAATTTGAGCAACATGGAAAGGAGCGCGGCAAATATGGGGCGCATCTTCTGAAGACGCTGGCGGAACGCATTCAGACCAGGGGATTGAACGAGACCTTGTTCAAATTGAGCAGGATGTTCTATTTGCGCTATCCACAAGTGGGAACAACGGCATTCCGACTGTTGCAAAGGGATGCCGCGACAGTACCATCCGCTTTTCTTTCTGTGCCAATTCAGGACAGCGATGTTTCTCAAAAAAGTGCGACAGCGTCGCACGAATTCGTGACCGATGGAAACTTGCTGGTCTCCAGATTGTCATTCTCCCATATTCGCGAGATAATGACCATAGATGATGCTTTCGAACGTTTCTTTTACGAGACAGAGTGCATTCGAGGATGCTGGAACATTCGCGAACTGCGGCGGCAAATCGCCACCAACCTATTTTTCCGCAGTGGCATAAGCCGTCACCCTGAAAAACTTCTTCCTCGCTTGTCCGACGGACAAGCAAACACGCTGTCAGCGTAATTATAGTGCTGGCCTTATGGCAATAGTTCCTGTGCTCTTCTCCAATGTGGGATGGGTGACACCTATTTTGAAAAGAATTTGCTCGGATATCCACAAAAAAACTTCAAAATATCTTGCGAAAGGCAATTGATGTGATATCTTATGAATTATCCAATCGGAAATCCATGAAAATTCTTTATAGGACATCTTTGACCAATGGAACGGGACTACTATCTGAAACAACTGCTTGAACGGCTGGGCAACGGTCTGATCAAGGTCGTCACGGGGATACGCCGCTGCGGCAAATCCTACCTGTTCTTCACGCTTTTCAGAAATCATCTCCTGGGGGAACGAGGTGTGCCGCCCGAACGGATCATCTCGCTGGCTCTGGACGAGGATTCCAACAGCAGGCTGAGAAACCCAAGGCTGCTCGGCGAGTACCTCCGTGAGAGAATCACCAGCAGAAACGAACGCTTCTACGTCCTCATTGATGAAATCCAGTACTGCTACCGAATCAAGCGCGATGACATTGACGAATCACAGGTTGCGCCTGAGGATCGAGACTCTCTTTACATCACATTCTACGATGTCCTCAACGGATTGCTGCACCTGGGGAATGTGGAGGTATATGTCACAGGAAGCAATTCCAGGATGCTTTCCGATGATGTGAAAACCATCTTCAGGGGGCGCGGAGACGAAATCCGCATCCATCCCTTCTCCTTTGCGGAGTACCACTCCTGCATTCAGGGCGATAGACTGGATGAATGGGACGACTATCTGACATATGGAGGGATGCCTCTGGCTGTCCTGGAGCGGAATGTGTCGAGGCGTCGGGCCTACCTGAACAGTCTGTACGAGGAGGTGTATCTGAAGGACCTTGTTGAGAGGAACGACATCCGCGATCTTCCGCTGCTGGAGAGTCTGCTGGATGTCCTAAGCTCCTCGGTGGGCTCGCTGACAAACCCGACTAGGCTTGCGAACGCCCTCAACTCGGCCAACAGGCAGAAGGACACGACTGCCAACACCATCGAACAGTACATCCGCCACCTGACGCAGGCGTACCTTTTCAGTAAGGCCAAGCGGTATGACGTGAAGGGAAAGAAGTACCTGGAGACACCGTACAAGCTCTACTCGGAGGATGTGGGGATTCGGAACGCGCGGCTAAATTGGCGACAGCAGGAGCGAACGCATCTAATGGAAAACGTCATCTACAACGAGCTTGTAAGGCTGGGGTATGCCGTCGATGTGGGAGTCGTGAATGTGGAAAGCCGCAAGGGCGGTGTGCGCGAGATGCGGCAGCACGAAATCGACTTCATCATCAACCGGGGATTCGAAAGAATCTACATCCAGTCCGCATTCACGATGGAGACGGAGGAGAAACGCAACCAGGAGGTTCTGCCTTTCCGCCATTGCCGTGACGCCTTCCGCAAGGTCATTGTGTCAGGCGGCACAGAGAAACTGTGGAAGGACGAGGAGGGATTTTCGCACATCGGGGTCATCCCCTTCCTGCTGAATGCGGGAGAAGTCCTGCCTTCCGCATAATGTTCAATCACTCCCATCAACTTCTTCAAACCATCCATCAACACAATCAAACATAAGAATCCATAATGAAAAGCAAAATCGATGAAGTCGTGCCGCCGGCAATCTGCGCTCGGCGGCTGGAAGCCGTTCCTATTCGCGCGGCGAGGAGTATTTCCGGCAGGGCGCGGTACATCATCTGTACTGCGACGGCGAGCAGTTGACGGAGGATGTGAATGGAACGCACGTCTATCATGCCCGCATCACCAATGACGACGGCAGGCTTGAGGGCGAATGCAGCTGTCCCGTCGGGCGCGACGGCGATTTCTGCAAGCATCTGGTCGCCTTGGGACTGGCCTATCTGGACAGGCAGAAGGACGCGCCTGCGGAGAAGAACAAGTCCGTCTTCAGCTGGAAGGACTTCCTGAAGAAGTGCGAAAAGGACGAACTCATCAAGATTATCCTAAAAAAGCAGTTGATTCCCCATTCTGGAGGACAGGCTTCCAGCCTGTAGTTGCAAAAACCACAGTCTCCCCGCCGTTCGGCGGCGGGGAGACTGTGCATGTCCTGACGGGCAAGATGCCCTTCCTCAAATTTGGCGAATTTTCCGCTCACTGGCATCTGGTTCCCAATTCGGCCTTTGTTTTTTGGCTCTTCGACATTTTTAATGGGTCGCCATACCATCAATGCGGTAACAGGTCGAGTTTACCGCAATGGAACAGGATTGCCGTTCTGAAATTGCCTTTGTTGCGATAACCGCACGCATTTCTCTTGATGGCCTCAA
>JAFRLP010000332.1 GCA_017431185.1 Victivallales bacterium
AGAGGTATGCATGTAAACGTGAGAAAGACAAAGAACTTGCCGGAGAAGGTACAAAATCTGCGGATTATAAGAAAACACTTGGCCTTGATTTCGAGGGGAAAGAGAATTTCTCTTTCCAAGGAAGAAGGGAAGGGGGTGATTTTGCGGGTCCGGGCGTGCCGGTCACATGGCAGACTTATACGCGGACCGTTTCTGCGGAAGAGTCAAAGGCCGATGGCCTTTGGGCGTCCGGCGAGGAGCTCTTTGGCTTTTTCATCTTTTTCCGCTTCAGCGAGAATGCACATGTCATCCGCCTGGAAATCAGGAAGAATGACCGCATGCAAGGTGATGGCGAAAGCTTTCTTAGACGGAACCTGTTTTATCATGCCAAAGACGATGGAACCCCCTTGTATTCGATTATTTCCTTTGTTAATCGCGACAAGTATTACAAATCTTTGGATACTCCGGAATCCATGTTGGAATGGTGGGAAGGAACCGAAGGATATGACTGGGACACGGCGTATGAAGCGTACTGCAAGATGGACACGAAAAAGTCGTTGGAACAGCCAGTCGAGTGGGGGCAAATCTACTATCGGACCATCAGCGCCTTGATCAAGGCCCAGAAGGAGGGCGATGACGATATGAAAAATCAATGCCTGGACTTGCTAAGGCGCCTCCGAGAGAAACAGGACAAGAAGTTTTTGGATTTGCAGCACGATTACAGGGCGGCCAGGCGAATGGGGGACCGACAGGGCAAGGAGCGCATGGAGGAAATCCAGCGGAAAGCCGAGGCTGTTTTTTCGGATGAGTTCCGATGGAATGACTACCGCTATGATCTGATCCGGAGGAAAGACTGGTAATGAGCACCACCCGCAAAATCCATCTCCGCCTGGAGTACGACGGAAGGGTTCTCCACGAAATCGACGCGAGCGAGATCTCCTCGGAACTCACTGTCGGACGCGCCGATGACAATGCGTGGGTGCTGCCGGAACAGGACAAAAGCGCCCATCGGCACCATGCGCTGCTCCGCCGGCGCCGCAACGGGGATGTCCTCGTGGTGGCCTGTGACCGGCGGAAGGGGCAGGGGCGGCTCTTCTATTTGGGAAAGGAGGTCCAGGAGCATCTCCTGCGGGGTGGTGACATCGTCAGCATCGGCGACTCCAAGCTGGTGGCGGAGGAGGCGGCCACGGCGGCCATCCGGTCGGGAAGCCTTCCCTGCCATCAGCTGGAACAGCTTTCGGGGGAACAGAAGGGCCGTACCTACCGGATTGAAAAGGGGGTCTTCCGCATTGGGTCGGCCCCTGAATGCGAGTGCTGCATCCAGGACTCGCTGGTCTCCAAGCTCCATGCGGTCATCGAAGTACAGCTGGACGGCAGTTGCCGGATCAAGGACAACCACAGCCGGAACGGCACCGCCGTCAACGGCGTGCCGCTGCGCGAAGAGCACGCCAAGGTCGGACGGATGCTCAAGGACGGCGATGTCGTCACCGTGGCATACGTTGAATTGAAGTTCTGGGACAAGAATGTCGTGCATGTGCGCTCGCACCTGCTCCTCAAGCTGTGCGCGGTGGTGGCCACCTTGGCCCTGGCCCTGGGAGGGTATTTTGCGTGCCAATCTGTAATGCCCAATGCACAGACGCTTTTGAAACGTGCGGAGGCCTTTGCCAAAGCCGGGGACTTCGCATCAGCCGAACAGCTATTGGCACAGGCTCGAGAGGCACGGGGCGCCGAACTGGAGGTGAAACAGCTGGGGAAGTTGGAAGAGAATCTGGTTTTGTGGAAGGACACCACAAAAACGTGGCAAGATGTCAAAAGCATGTTGAATGAAGCGCTGAAGGATAAGAGGGCGTTTTATGATCTCTGCGTCAACGATGATTTCATTTCGAAGTGCAAAAAACTGGCTGAACCACCAAATGACAAATGGAGTTGGAGTCCCTCGGCGGGGAGCAGGGCCCGGGTGAATGTCGAGGCACTTGCAGGGCTCTTGAGTTCGAATCAGGGGGCCAAGCAGGCGCTTAGTGCCTCTTGGAGTGAAAAAGACCTTCGAAAATGGTTGAATAAACTTGAGGCGGCGATTAACGCCTGCCCACGGGATGACACATCCGAGGATTTTTTGCCTGCGGTGCGAGAAATCGCGGAGAATACACAAGAAGGGATCAAAGAAGTGCTGTATTTATGCGACTCTGTCTCGAAGACGATGGAAGACTATAGGTCGCTGGAGGATACGGACAAGGTAATTAGGGAACTGAAAGAAATTCTGGCCCGGGCAGAAAAGGAAAAGGAGCTGCGCGAGGCGCAGGGATGGCCGGCCTCAGGGTTGGGGGTTGACAGATGCAGGGACTATCTCGAACCCATGGAAAGAATCCGGGAGTGCAATAGCCTCTTGCAGGAAAGCTACGAGGCCTTGGCACAATGCGACTTTGAGGTGTTTTACACCAAAATCTCTGCGGCGGACGACGCAATTCCGAGAGAACTGCCGTCTGAGGTTGAAACAGTCAAGAAATGTTTAGAATCGGAAATAGCACTCCTTTCGGATTTGGTGAAGGATTTGGAGATTAAAGTGAGGAACGTCGTTGCATTTTTCAAGGATGACAACTCGAAAAAATTGCTGGAACACCTGTTCGCTCCTGCCACCACCGAGGCCGTGTTGCGTTGTGACTGCCTGGAGTTTTGTATGAGGGATGAGCTTAGTGAATATGGCAGGGTGTTGGGATGTAAGGAATTCTATGGCTTTTTGACAAAGCCGGCAGACGGGGTGCAGGTGCCTCCCGATGTCTCCGACGAGGAGAAATGGCCACAAGAACTCTATCAAGTGTCTCGGCTCATTAAAAATAGGCCGGAAGATTTTGTGAAATACTGGGGCAATTCCAAAAACGAAGACATGAAGGAAAAACTTCTTGGTGTTTTACCGAAGGAGAATCGGCTGGTGGAGCTGAAAGCGGAAGCCGAGGAAATACTGAAGCGGAGAGACATTTATCTCCGGGAACTGTACGGAATTTTCCAGGATGAACACGACACTCGGCGGGGCATTTTGGCCGGCGGGATTGTCTGTTGCCTGATGACGGACCAGTTTTCCACTGCCGACATTCCGTTGGACAGGGAACAGCTTTACATGGAGGTAGGAAAGGCCATTGCGAATTTGCGAAAAGAGCTGAATAGGCAGGAGTCGGATGGCAGCCGAACCCCAGAAGAGGCTCAGGCATTTGATGATGAATACTACTTGCGCGCAATTCCTGGCGACACGAAGCTTACGCGAATATGGAACGAAAAACACCCGTTAGAACCATGATTTCAGAGCCGAAAGGCTCGGTCGCGCTGGAGTATGTGATGACGCTCGTGGTCGGCGTGGTCTTTCTGTGCTGCTGGCTTGGGGTTTTCACCCCCGGAGTTGGCTACACCGAGAAAGTCGGCAGGAAGCTGGTGGCCTACTTTCAGCGGGTGCTCGTCGGTCTCTCCCTGCCAATCCCTTGACAACCATTCTTGATTTTCGTTTTTCCGCTTGTCTTGTTTTCTCAAAACCATCAACATAACAAGGAGTCCACATGAAAAAGACCAAAACCACCTTCCGTAACGGCTTGTTCGCCCGGTTCCTGAAACGCCTCCTCGGCGAGCAGCGCGGCGCCGTCGCAATGGAGTACATCATGATCACGCTGCTGGTCGCCGCCGCCATCTTCGCGCTGGTCATGGTTTTTGGAAGCCAGCTCAAGAATATGCTGAACACAATCATTGAGATCATGACGGGAAAAAATCCACAGGAGGTTGAAAAAGTCGTGGAGGATTATAATACAGATCGGGATAAAATCGAACAAGACCGGAAAGCGGCGGAGAATGCCGCCGACACAATACAGGGAGGAGGCCAAGGACGAGACTGAGTGGCACTCTGTTTTGGCCGCAAATTGCTACAGTCCATGAGCTTGTTTTATTCTGCCCTGCTTTGCCATGACCTATCTCCTGACCATCTGCATCATCATGCCGCTGCTGGTGCTCCTGTGCTGGCATGACTGCCGCCGCCGGGTGCTTCCAAACCCGCTGACGCTGGCGCTGGCCGTCGTGGCGTTGTGCTGGCGTTTCTACCAGCATGGTGGCAAAGGTGTGGTGGACGGGGTGGCCGGGGGGCTGGTCTGCGGGCTCTTCCTGCTGGTGCCCTTCCTGATGCGCGGGGCCGGCGGCGGCGACGTGAAGATGCTCTTCGGGGCTGGTGTCGCCACCGGGTTGCGCTACTGCTTCGCGGAGCTGCTCTTCGTGTCCCTCTCAGGCCTGGCACTGGGGCTGGTGATGCTTCTCTTCGGCGCGGTGAAGTCTGCCCGGCTCAAGCATTCCCTGCGCTGCCTCTTCGACTGGAA
Source organism: Victivallales bacterium (assembly GCA_017431185.1). The sequence continues at coordinate 4,323 of JAFRLP010000332.1, forward strand.
ATACGACCGAAAGGCCGGCGCGGCCGC
>JAFRLP010000333.1 GCA_017431185.1 Victivallales bacterium
AGTAGCCTAGTCCCCTGAATAGCAAAAGAGCATCGATTACACCCCTGAGTATGCGGAGAAGCCGCCGTCAATGGGAATGACCGTTCCAGTGACAAAGCCGGCGCCAGCGTCGGAGAGCAGCCAGAGCAACGCGCCCAGAAGGTCTTCGGGGGTGCCGAATTTGTTCATGGGGGTGCCATTGAGGATCTTGTGGGAGCGCGGCGTGAGGGAGCCGTCGGGGTTCGTCAGCAGAGAGCGGTTCTGGTCGGTGAGGAAGAATCCAGGCGCGATGGCGTTCACGCGGATGCCCATCGGCGCCAGATGCACGGCCAGCCACTGGGTGAAGTTGCTGACGGCGGCCTTTGCGGCGCTGTACGCAGGAATCTTGGTCAGCGGACGGAAGGCGTTCATCGACGACACATTGATGATGGCGCCCTGCCCTTTCGCGCACATGTCCTTGCTGAACACCTGGGTGGTCAGCATCGCGCTGATGACGTTGAGGTTGAACACAAATTCAATGCCCTTCGGGTCAAGCGTGAAGAAATTGCGCTTGTCGGGGTCATTGCTGGTCAAATCCTCCTTGGTCATCACTTCGCCCGCCGTGGTGCCCTTCGGGTTGTTGCCGCCCGCGCCGTTCACCAGAATGTCGCAGGGACCCAGTTCGGCCTTGACCGTCGCCAGCGCGGCCTCCAACTCGGCGCGCTCCAGCACGTTGCAGGCCACGCCAATGGCCTTTCCGCCAGCCGCATTGATCTTCTGGGCGACCTTGTCAGCCGCCTCCTTGCGCAAATCAAGAATGGCCACTTTCGCGCCGCACTCGGCAATGGCCTCCGCCATGATGCTGCACAGAATGCCGCCGCCGCCCGTGACGACTGCGACTTTGCCACTCAAATCAACCTTGAAGGGAACTGTCATGTGTTGGGACTCCTTGTTTGTTTCCTGCGCCGATTGCCTTCCAACCGGCCACAGAGACTTGAACTCCGATTACCTGTATCAGAACTCCACCAGTTTTTTGACTTGTCGGCCACAGATTTGCCTTTTGAGCCTGACACGCCAGACGAAAGCCCCCAACCTGCCCGCGAGGCCTTCAGGCCCCGCGGATTGAAATGGCCTGGAGTTCTGATTAGGCACGATTATCTGTATTCGACCTTGACATCGGCGGGGCGCTCCAGCACCGCCTTGATGCGCCGCACTCCACGCGAACTGCTCTCCTCCTTCTGAATCTTGAAATGCCCCAGGCATCCAGTATGGGTGGCATGGGGACCTCCGCAGATTTCCAGAGAGAAATCACCGATTCCGTAGAGTTTGACGACCTCGCCATATTTGCTTCCGAACAGCCCGATGGCGTTGCGGTTGCGGGCCTCCTCCAGCGGGACTTCCTCGCAGGTCACCGGCAAATCCTTGGCAATCTGCTCATTGACCAGATCCTCGACGGCCTGAATCTGCTCGGGAGTCATCTTCTGGTCGTATGTGAAGTCAAAGCGCAGACGTTCAGCGGTGATGTTGGAGCCAGCCTGCTCGCACTGGTGCTGCAGGACAATCCGCAGGGCCTTGTGAAGCAGATGCGTGGCGGTGTGGAGGGCGGCCGTCGCCTCAGAATGGTCAGCCAGTCCGCCCTTGAATTTCTGCTCCGCGCCCGCACGGGAGATCTCCTGGTGCTTGGCGTAGGCGGCCTTGAACCCCTCGACGTCAACCGTGAAGCCCTTTTCCGCGGCCATCTCCTCCGTGAGTTCCAGGGGGAACCCATACGTTTCATAGAGGTCGAAAGCCTTTCGCCCGCTGATGACCTTCTTCTGCACCTGCGGCGGGAAATGGTCAATGACCTTGTTGAAC
>JAFRLP010000334.1 GCA_017431185.1 Victivallales bacterium
ACCGTGCAGGGGTTCATGCCGCCGCCGCGGATGCACAGGCCACCATCATCCTCCGGGGTGCCGTAGATGAAGTAGTTGAAGTCGCAGGGGGTGCCGGGGAGGTCGCGGATGACGTCGTCTGGGTGGAATGCAGTAACGCCGTACTCGGTGCGGAAGAGGTATTCCGCGGCGGAGTTGCGCAGTTCGGGTGGAATTTTCTGGTCAAATGCGAGCGTTTTTGCACGTTCTTGCGCATTTTTGCGCGTTTTTGCGTCAGCCTGGGTGAAGGTCACGAGGACAACCTCGCCGGGTTCGAGCGCGAAGCAGTGCGAGAAGAGATTCGGGGTTTCGCGGAGTGGCGCGGTTCCGGCGTCGGTAAGCCGTTCGGCGAGCCATTGTGAGCGGTCGGAGTCCAGGCCGGCGAGGGCAGCGAGGTTGGCGTCGGCGACATTGAATGCGCGGACATCGGGGGAGAGATTCGCGATGGCAAGCATGAGTCGTCCATCGGGCGCCTTCCACCAATATCCCTGTGCGGCCTGGAGGGTTGCCTGGTGGGGGAACTCCCAGTTCCAGGTGTAGGTGACGGTTCCGGGGGCGTTGGCGGGGCGCTGTTCGGCAAGGAGTTCGCCTTCGCGGAAGAACTGCTTGGCAGCCCGCTGGAGGTATCCCAGGTATTCCTGGTAGGCGAAGTGCCTTCGGTGTGCCTCGTCGGCAATCCATTCGGCGTTCCAGCCGGGCTGACATCCCCAGAGGAAATCGCGCGCCTGCTGCGCCTTGAAGGCCCATTCGTCATCCACGGGGTGTGCGGTGTTGGAGAAGTAGATGGTGTATCCGGAATAGACGGCGGCGAGGGTGGGTACGTCCTCCTGGGTGCGCGGTGTCCAGATGAGATGTCCGTCCAGGTTGTCCATATAGGGTTCGGCTCCGCATTCGCTGGTGAGGAAGACTCCTTTTGGGGCGGCCTTGGCCTTGATGCGTGCGAGGAGCGTCCGGTACCCGTCCACCCAGTGGGTTCCGCCGCCGAGGGGATGGCCGTGCCCGGGGTTGAAGCAGAGTTCGGCGGGACCGCAGGAGATCTGGTCGAGGTAGATTCCGCTGACGTGGTATTCGTCCATCAGGCGGCTGCAGACGTAGTCCATCTTGTCCTGCCAGAGGCGGGTGTAGGGACACATGGGTGTGAGCTTGCGTCCGGAGCCGTATACCTCGATGGCGGGGGAGCCGTTTTCGGGGAGGGCGGCGGCGACGCGTGCATCCGCGAAAGAGGGGATGTCCACGTCCCAGAGTCGTCCGTTGATGTATGGCATGGCGAGCATTCCCTGGGAGGTCAGTCGGCGGACATTGGCATCGAAGCCTTCCCTGACGGGGAAGTATTCGGGATAGGAGTTGTCGAAGGGGATTTGGTGCCAGCAGTACCAGTGGAGGGCGAGGCCGGGGCGTTGGTCAAGGCGTGCATGGAGTTGTTCCATGAGCGAGCCGAGCTGGTCGCAGGAGGAGAAGGCGATGTTGCTCAGTTGTTGCCAGAATGCGACATCCACGAGGCTGCGCGGGAAGTCGTCGCGGGCGGCGATGGGACCCTTGGCGGTCCAGGGGGCCTCGGCAGTGGCCCATTCGCGGTAGCGCTTGGCGGCCTGCCACCAGTCACCTTGGTATGCCGCGAGGCAGAAGTCGAATTCGGCGCAGCGGGAGGCTCCGGGCTGGGCGGAGTCTTCGGCGAAGACGCGGAAGGATGCGTCCTGCTGGGAGGTGACGACGAGGCGCTTGGGCCGTGCGCCTGTGTCGTGGGCGGCGAAGTAGAGCCCTGCGTCGCCCTGGTTGAAGGCCATGAACTGCATCTGGCACTTGTGGCTGGGATAGAGCCAGTCGCACTGGACGGCGGAGTTACGGAAGAGGCGGTGCCCCCAGTTGGAGTCGGGCAGCAGCGCGTCGCCCTTTCCGGGTTGGATGACTTGCGAGAGCATCGGGAACTGGGTTTCGGTCAGTCCCCACTGGGTGCTGCGGTTGGTGACTCGGATGCGCCAAGTGAACTCCGGACGGTTCGGAACTGGGGTGATTTCGCAGTGCACGTCCACCGCGCCTGGCTCGCCGGGCAAGCCGATGGCTTGCCATTCGATGATTTGGGAATCCCCGTCGTTTTTTGCGGCGGGAGTGGAACCGGAACCAGGCGTCAGCCAGATGGTTTCGGTGGCGGGGTAGGGTTTTTTGAAGGCGATTTTCCAGAGGCCGGGCTGACTGTCGCGGTGCGTCACGAAGCGCACGGGCGTGTCGCCCAGGGCGTTCACGACCGCCAGGCAGGGGAAGCCGTCTTCGGCGGGACCCAGGCAGATTTTGAGGCCGTGGTTTTCGAGTACGAGCGTGCCGTCCGGAAGTTTGTCCTTTTCGTCGTTAGCGGGCGTGGCCTCGGTGATGGCGAGGCGTGGCTGCGCGTCGGCGGAGAGCCAGCGCTCGTACCATTCGTCGTCACGCGCGGGGCCAAGGTAGAGCAGGGCGCACTGGCGTTTTTCCGATTCGCCGGCAACAAGCCCGAGGTTGGTTGCAGCGAGGTTGTAGGGGAAGCCTTCGCGGCCGCGGTCATAGCCATTGCCGGCAGTTCCGCCGATGCCGAAGGCGCTCAGTGGCGAGGCGTAGACGCCCCATCGCGAGAAGGAGAAGCCGCATGGCTCGGCATCGACGGGGTTGGTCTCGCGGTTTTGACCGCTTTCATTCGTATGGATGGCGGTGTAGAAGCGGTCGAAGCGACAGGTCTGGAGGAAGTGCGCTTCCAGCCATGGCTGGCTGGCGTCGGAGCGCGTGATGACGCGTTCGACCTCGACGACGGGTGAACAGGCCGAATAGATGTAGCGGTAGATTGCCACGGGGTCGCCGGGCGCAGACAGACCGCCGTCGCCCACGAAATGCGCGTGGACTTCCACAACGACGCGCTCCGGAGTCTCCAGCACGACCTGGGCGGTGGCATGTTGGTCGTAGCGCACCCAGAACAGATCCAGGTCGGGGTGGAAGATGCGGTCGAAGAACCGGAGGCTGGAGTCGGTGTAGCCGCTTTCGCGGTTCTGGATGTCCTGTGGGAATCCGCCGGCACCTTGCATCGGGTGGCGGAGCTGGAAATAGCTGTTGCGGATGATAATGAAGCCGGTTTCATCGGTGGTGCACTCCAAATCGCCGGGGACTTGACCCGCGCAAGAATTCGCGGGCACGGAACACCCCGCGCAAGAATTCGCGGGCACGGAACTGGCCAGGCGGTAGGTGCGGAGAGTGCCGGGGGCGGTTTCGCCGTCGAGACGGAAGCACAGGCGCGGCGTCTGGCCAGTGGCGTCCAGGACGTATGGCAATGGCGTGTCGCGGTCTTCGTCCGTAAGGGTGGCGCCCTGCTGTACGAAGGCGGTCTGCTCGGCAGTCAACTCCACCGAGACCGGATGCTGGAAGAGCGTGTGGAAACCATTCTGCACGGTGATGGCGTAGTCCGCGAAGGCCGGCAGGGCCAGCAGGAAAAGGAGGCACAGGCAGCTTTTATTCAGTCCGCTGGATTTCGTGGTTGTCATTTGGGTCTAGCATTGAAGGAGTGAATCTGGGCAAAAATTGGGGGAATTTGGCCTTTCCGGGTGAAATTTCCTATAATTTAATTAAAGTATAGTGTTTTTTCTCACGTAGTCACCTCAAATTGATACCATCATGGCTAATCTGAACAACGGTCCCGTCTGCATCAACCATCACGACCGCCCGGCTGTCGCGCACTGCGCCAGCTGCCGCCGCCCCATCTGCGAGGACTGCCTGGTCGAGAAAGACGGCTTCAAGTGCTGCTCCCGAGAATGCCTCCAGACCGCATTGGCCTCCACCGCCATCACCAATGACATCCTGTCTCGCCGCCGTTCCGCCGGTGGTAAGGCAGTCGTGGGAACGATTGTCAAATGGGTTGTCATTGCGGCAGTCATCGTTGCGGCAATCTACTTCAAAGTGCCGCAAAAAGTTTTGGGTTGGTTCAATTCAAAGAAATCGCAGGTCCAGCAGATGCAACAGCAGGACATGCAGAAGATGAAGAACCGCTGGGAGAACGACAAGAACTTCGTTGATCAACAGTCGAATCCCAACACCAGGTAATTGCGCCGGTCTTCTTGGCAACTCTCCTCTTTGTCTGACATGGTCTAGACAAGTGCTTTTCGCCGACAAGTCACTTCAACTTGCCGGCGTTTTTAAATGCCCATCTCTTTGGATTCTCCTGCGTCGAACACGATAGAGGAGATGGCAGGGATAAAAGGGATGGGGATTTGACACCATTCCCTCCACGCTACTGCTTCTCTCTCTCGCGTGCGAGCGAACAAAAATTCCCCCAAGCATGATTCAGCGACTCGACAACCAACTTGTTCTGGACAATGGCCTGGTGCGCCGCGTCCTCACCTGGAATCAGAATGGCTTCTACACCACTTCCCTGCGCGATGTGGTGACAGGACAGGAAT
>JAFRLP010000335.1 GCA_017431185.1 Victivallales bacterium
GCCAGGTAATTCCCCGTTTGCCTAACTTTCTCGGCTGGCACGCGATACAGTCGGTCGCTCTGCCAGGCAGAGCCGCCAGGGACACGTCCCATTCCCCCGATTCGCTGACCATTCAGATAGCACTCGTCGGCGTCGTCAATCAGCCCCAAGTCCACCAGCAAATCCTGATTGGCTTTGTTTTCAGGTACGTCAAAGACACAGGCATACCATCCGAACACTTTTCGGCCAGGCATCATGCCCACAAAGTCCTGATGCGGAAAGGTCGCCGGATGCCATTTCACAAGTTTCCGTTCCTGCTCACTCAGCCCCCCGCCAGGCGCAAGGAGAGCATTGGCCACCTCTGACAGCCTGGATGGAAATCCCAATGCGCTTTCCATCCTCTCAATCCCCCGTATGTCCTTGCCGAAATTCGGCAGAAAATACCACTCCTCCATTGCGGGCACACCAGCAATCGCCGAATGAAGCGAGTGCATCACCAGCAGAATGACACACCAGGAAGGCAGATGACTGCCAAACCATGTCGGAATGCTCTTCAACGGAGCCGCCATTTCAACCCATATCTCTGAAGATAACTCTCCTCCGGCAGCAAATCCAGTGACTGCGACGGCGGAATCTCCTTCTTGAGAAGGCGACGCCCCCGCTCCATTTTACGGCGTTGTTCCTGGATGATGCCGTCAATGACCTCCTCCACCGTCTCGTCGGCGTCAAGGCGGAATTTGCCCCGATGCATATCCAGCAGCCTTGCCATCACAACCCGGTATTTTTCCGGCTTTGTGAGCAGGAAAATCAAGTCCAGGAAAACGGTTCTTGGAGTGCCAACAGCATATTTGAAATGCGCGAATGCGTCTTCCTCGTCCTCTGAAACCTCAAAAGATGAAAAGCACTGCTCCAATGCCAACTGCACAGCCTTTTCCGCAAACCGCTGGTCTTTCTGGCAGAATTCCCAGAAGGCAAGTTCCTGGCTGGAATGAAACATGAGGCCGACAAGATGAAAGAGAAAGGAATACGCCCGCACGGAAGTCGTCCAGCGCCGATGTTCCAGAACTTCCATGAGACGCTCCCGCATTGCCTCAAAAGAGGCCTTGCTGTCCAGATAGCCGTCCAGCCACTGCTTTTGGAAAACGAAATCATCTCTCGTGTCAGTAAAACCTACCCAAAAAGACTTATTCTCACTGGTTATTTTATCAATTGTCTGATCAATAAATTTTTCAGCAGACGAAAAACCAAAAACTGCACCCATACAAATCACTTCATGGCGCATTCCTCGGATTAACTCGGTATGCTGATCAAATCTTTTTCTCTGCCGTGAATAATCAATTTCATCTCGAATAAGTTCGTCAATTATTTTCGAGAGTTCCAATGACTCAACGGCCTCACTCTCCCCTGCAGTTTTCTTTGTCTGGGCGATATATTGCTGCTCAATCCGCAACTGAATCTCCAAAAAGGCTCGTAGCGCAATGCCAAAATTCTCCACCTCAATTTCCCTCTTTTTCGCCAGGTTCTCAAATTTCCGTTCCTCGTTTGCGGGATTCAGCATCCCGCACAGTTCAAGTGCTGACAATGGCGGACCAGCCAATTCACATTTACTCACAACAATCGGGAAAAGCCTGTCCATGGCGACTGCCGTCAGTGACAAAAAGGCAAACACCACCAAAAGCATGACATCCACTTTGTTTTTCATAATTTCGCCCTTTCCACCTTCAGCCGTCCAAATCAAAGATATTTGGAGCATGCACCTGATTATCCACAGACATGCTCCTTACAAGATGTTTTCAACGGAGCCGCCATTTCAACCCATCTCTTCGCAGATAACGCTCTTCCGGCAGCAAATCAAGTGACTGCGACGGCGGAATCTCCTTCTTGAGGAGGCGACGCCCCCGCTCCATTTTACGGCGTTGATCCTGGATGATGCCGTCAATGGCCTCCTCCACCGTCTCGTCGGGGGCAAGGCGGAGTTTGCCTCGATGCATTTCCATGAACTTAGCCATGACCTCCTGGTATTTCTCCGATTTCGTGAGGAGGAAAATCAAATCCAGGAAAACTGTCATTGGCTTACCCACTGCTATGTCGAAATACTCATATTCCTCCTCACAAACTTCGATGGGTGCCCCGAACTGCTCCAAAGCCAACTGCACAGCCCGCTCCGTAAAGCCTGGATTCTCCTGGCATGTTTGCCAAAAGGCGAGCTCCTGGCTGGAATGAAACATGAGGGCGACAAGATGGAAGAGAAAAGAATACGCCCGCACGGAAGTCGTCCAACGCCGATGTTCCAGAACGTCCATGAGACGCTCCCGCATTGACTCAAAAGAAGCCTTGCTGTCCAGGTAGCCGTCCAGCCACTGCTTTTGGAAAATGCATTCTTCTGAATCATTAAAATTTGCAAGAAAGGTTCCCCTATTCATCCGAGCCAATTTCTTTTGCGTTTGCTCAATGAATTTTTTTGCAGACGGATAGCCAAAGGCATATCCCATGCAAATCAATTCTTGACGCATTCCACGGATTAACTCGGCATGTTTATCAAATTTTTTTTGCTTCTGAAGTGAATAATCAATTTCATCTCGAATAAGTTCGTCAATTATTTTCGAGAGTTCCAATGACTCAACGGTCTCCTTCTCCCCTACAGTTTTCTTTGCCTGTGCGATATATTGCTGCTCAATCCGCAACTGAAACTCCAAAAAAGCACGTAGCGCAATGTTGAAGTTCTCCACCTCAAATTCCCTCTTTTTCGCCTGGTTCTCAAATTTCCGTTCCTCGTTTGCGGGATTCAACATTCCGCACAGTTCATGGGCTGGCAATGGAGGTCCAGCCAGTTCACATTTATCCACAATTATTGGAAAAGCAAACTGCATTGCTGGTGTAACCATTGGGAAGGAGGCTAAAACCTCCAATAAAATGACATAAAGTCTGATTCTCATAATTTCGGCAATAGACTATTTTTTATCTTTTCAATGGTCAAATCAATTATTTGACCGACCCGTCTAAAAGCCCCTCTCTCTTGAGGCGTAAACAAAATTCCATATTCATTTTCTATTTCATTTATCACATGAGAAAGTTCAGTATTTTCAATTAATTCTTCCAATTCTTGCTTGTATTCAAAACTACCTGGTTCAACTCCAGCTTCCTCGGCGATGAAACGTCTGACTGTTGTCTCCACCTGTACCATTAGGTCTTCCTTATCCTCATATTTTTTCAAAGAACGTCTCAATCCATTTACGAACTCCGCCGTCATCTCACTTGTTCCTGGTGGAGTTGCTTTATCTCTTGCGATCTGCGCCCGATAAATAAGAACATGTTCATGCACCTTCGCATAATTTTTTCCATGCCAAGTAGTCCATGAAACAATATCAGCCCTTAATTTTCCATCATTGAGATATAAATAATGCTGCCTCTCATGCCACAGTGTGCTTTGACAGATCCATTCATCTTGACAGGCTGCCTTTGTTATGACTATATGGCCATTGCTGCCATAGGTCACGCCATAGCACCCCTGTAAATTTGATGCATTGTTATATGAAAAATCAGGAGTATTGATTTCATACTTCCAGTTCGCATAGTTTGCGGCGCCTTGAAAGTCCCTGTTTGTCCCTCCATGACTCTTTTTTCGAACCAAATAATCAAACACGGAATGGAGGCAGGCATACTCCTTGTACACCTTCGCTGGCCTGTTGGAACGCCGTGGCTCAAAGGAAAACCTGATGATCTCATGTTTGGGAACCTGACAATCAGTTTTGCTCTCCTGTGGTGCCGTATAACTACAACTTCTGCCCAGGTCAATCAACTCTCCCTTGTCCGCTGAGGCAAGAATCAAATCTCCATAGCCAGACGGCCTGGTGAGCACATCAAAGGTGATGGCGGGGGGCTCAAGATTGACGGAGAGGCTGCCATTCGCAACGGACAAAGTATAACTCCTGGCGGAAAGGGACAGGCAGCAAAGAGACAGAGCCAAGGAGATGACACTCGAAAGTCGATTCATTTCCTCTCCGGGATTCAAGTCAGGACACTGATTTTCCAAATCACATCGGTTCCCATAAAATACACCCCATGTGCAATCCCGTCAAATTGGGAATACGGTTTTTCAACTGAAAAAAAGAGGACGAATTTTCGGGCAATGCGGTTGATTTTCCGCCAATATGACATTACTTTATTTCGTAAGTAATCCTGTAGCGTTTACGGGAAGAGACGCAACCACCCTCACCTTCACATTTGGTAAAACGATGGACATCAAACTCAGTTTTCTAGGCGCGGCCCGAAATGTCACGGGCTCCCGTTACCTGCTGGAGGCGCATGGCCACAAAGTCCTGATAGACTGCGGGCTCTACCAGGAGCACGATTTGAAGGAGCGCAACTGGTCTCCATCCCCCGTTCCACCTGAGGAGATAGACTCGGTGGTGCTCACCCATGCGCATCTTGACCACTGCGGACTGCTTCCCCGCCTGGTAAAAGAGGGGTTCCGCAACAGCATCTACGCCACACCGCCCACTGCCGACATGGCCAGGGTCGTGCTGGAGGACTGCGCCAAAATCAACGAGGAAGACGCCGAATACAAGCGTCGCCGTCACGAGAAAGAGGGGCGGAAGGGGCCCCATCCCGAGGTTCCGCTCTACACAGTCGAGGAGGCGAAGGCAGTCTTCCCCTATTTCAAGTCGGTGGACTTTGACGTGCCCTTTGAGGCAGCCCCTGGCATTGAGGTGACCTTCCGCCAAGTGGGGCACATCCTCGGCGCCGCCATGGTGCGGGTCCGCGTCGTGCAGAATGGCGAAAGCCGCACCATCGTCTTTTCAGGGGACGTGGGGCGCAATGACATGCCCATCCTCAACGACCCGGACCCCGTGGGGGACGCGGACTACATCGTCTGCGAATCCACCTACGGCAACCGCCTGCACGGCAGCCAGGCGGACATTCCGACGGAGCTGGCGCGAGTGGTGAACGCCACGGCGGATGCGCGCGGGAACCTGATCATCCCCAGTTTCGCCATTGAGCGCACCCAGGACCTCATCTACTACCTGGCGCAGCTACTGCGGGCAAACCGCATTCCGCATCTCCAGATTTTCATCGACAGTCCGATGGCCGTGACCATCAGCGGCATCTTCAAGCGCTACCCCCGCCTGTTCGACATGAGCACCACCATGCTTCTGCGCAATTATCGGATGCCTGGCCTGACCCTGGTGCGCACCATCGCCCAGTCCAAGACCATCAACCACATCAGGGGCACCGCCATCATCATCGCGGGCAGCGGAATGTGTACGGGCGGACGCATCAAGCACCACCTGCTCAAGAACCTGCCCAATCCTGACGCGACAATCCTGTTCGTCGGCTACCAGGCCCGCGAGACGCTGGGGCGAGAACTCATCAACGGCGCAAAGTCCGTGCGCATCCTGGGGGAGGAGTGCCCCGTGCGCGCCCGCATTGAGCGCATCAGCGGTTTCTCCGCCCACGCCGACCAGGGCGAACTCACCGCCTGGCTGAAGACCACCACCCAGCCACCCAGGCATGTTTTCGTGACCCATGGCGAACCTGAGGCAGCCGAGGCCTTCGCCGCCCACCTAAAAAACACCTTGGACTGGCAGGCCACCGTCCCAGATTTCATGCAGGAAATCTGCCTGGAATAATCCAAACCCGACTTGAAACAAGCCCTTGTCTGAATATAGTAAGAAAATGTTCACTTGTTGAGACAGGAGGAATGTCATGGCCAACTCAACCAGATTGACTATCACGATCACCCCAGAGATTCTCGCCCTTGCCCATGCATTGGCGGAGGCAGACAATACCAGCATAGCAAAGATGTTTTCCGAATTCATTTTGACGCGCACCAACCAGAAAAAAAGGCAATGGGACTTTACACCTGGTCCATTGCTCAAAGCAGCCACTGGATTGCTCAAAAAAAACATATCCGATGAATACAAGAAGGAAATGGAGAACATAATTGAGGAAAAATATCAGGCCATAAAATGATCAAAGCCTTTATTGACACAAATGTCTTGATGGACGTCTTCGAGCAGCGTGAACCGTTCTATGAACACTCCTCGCAAATCTGGACACTAGCGGAATCACGTCAGATCCAAGCGTTCATTTCCGCAATCAGTTTCAACAACATTTTCTATCTGTGCCGTCGCCACGCCAATCTTCACACAGCACAGAAGGCAATTGAGTTACTGGATGCAACGTTTGAAATGGTTCCTCTAGATCGACAAATCATGGGAAATGCCATCAAGACAAAGAAGAATGATTTCGAGGACTCCATTCAACTCCTTTCCGCAATGGCTGTTGATGCTGATTGCATCATCACCAGAAATATCCAAGATTTCAGAAATGCTCCAATAAAAACTGCGACCCCGCAACAATTTCTTTCCTTAATCGATTCCTTTTCAATTTAAAAATAGAAGGTTCTTTCACTCCACCCCAACCCCCGCAAGGACACAACCATGAAATTCAATCGCTACGGCAAATCCTTTCAGATGGTCATCGAGAACGGCAATGACCTGGAAGACGCCCTCAAGTTGGACGAGGCGCTCTGGGGCGCCATCAGCGCACCTAACGCCGCTTTCGCCTGCGACCCGCGGCTGCTTGAGCTGATGGACTCCGACAAGAAGGGGCGCATCACCTCCACAGACGTCAAGGACGCCATCCGCTGGCTTCTCGAACAATTGCCTGACCACAGCGCCATCAAGCCTGACTTTGACGGCAAACTCCCGCTGGACTCCATCAACGCCACCTCTGACACAGGCAAGGCCCTGGTGGAGTCCGCCAAATACATCCTGGGCGAACTCAAGGCGTCGGACACCGCTTCCATCACGCTGGCGCAGATCCGCGAATTCATCGCCACCGTGAATGCCCGTTCCCTCAACGGGGATGGGGTCATCACCCCCAAGGCGGCAGCCGACAAGGCGGTCACCGACAGCGCAGCCGTCGCCGACCTGGTCAACGACGCAGTGAGCGCCACTGGCGGAGTGAAGGACATCGACGGCTCCATGGGCATGGACATGAAGACGATGGACGCGTTCCTGGCCGAGGTCCCCAAATACCTGGACTGGCTGGACAAGGGGGCCATCCCCGCAGGACAGCAGAAAACCGACCTCATGCCCTTCGGGGCGGACACCGGTGCGCTGGCAGCCCTGGTCAAGGCCAACGCCCCCAAGGTGAGCCAGTTCTTCGAACTGTGCCGGCTGACCCAGTTCGACAGCCGCATCCAGGCGAAGGCGCTTGCAACGGACGCGAAGGTCGCGGCCTTCGACCCCGCCAACACAGCGGATGTGACGGCCTACCAGAAGGACATGCCGCTGTCCGTGCCCCAGCCAGACGGCGTCCTGCCGTTTGAGCATGAGAAAATCAACCCCGCCTACATCTCCGAATTCAGCGCCCTGGTCGCCAAGGTCGCCAAACCCATTCTGGGCGAGGGACAGGATGGCATGACCCAGGCCGACTGGGACAGAATCACCGCCACCTTCGCCCCGTATGAGGCGTACATGGCGGCAAAGGCGGGCGCAAGCGTCGAGAAAATCCCCGTCGGGCGTCTGCGCACTTACCTGGAGACCGAGGCGCTCATCACGGAGGTCAAGCGCCTGATGGTGGCGGACGCCAAGGTCGCCGACACCGTGAAGGCCGCCCGCGAGGTCGAGAGGCTTCTGCTCTACCGCGGCAACCTGCTGCGCCTGGCCAACAACTTCATCTGCTTCTCCGAACTCTACAGCCCAACCGCCCACGCCCTCTTCGAGTGCGGCAAGGTGGTCATTGACGGGCGCTGGTTCTCCGTCGCCTTCAAGGTCGATAGCCCCGCCGCCCACTAGGCGCTCGCCAAGACCAGCCAACTGTTCCTGATGTACATGGACGTCAACCTGGGGGACGGCAAGAAGATGACCATCGTCCTGCCCGTGACCAGCGGCTCCAAGGGCAACCTCTCCGTGGGCAAGCGCGGAGTATTCTACGACCATGCGGGTCGTGACTACGACGCCACCATTGTCCAACTCCAGGAGAATCCCGTTTGCATCCAGGAGGCATTGCTGGCTCCGTTCTCCAAGTTCTGGGGCATCATCGAGGGAAAAATCATGCAGTGGCAGGCGAAGGCCGAAGCGGCGGCCACCGCTGGTTTCACCAATGTCGTCGAGGGCAAGGGCGCGGCCAATGCGGCGGCAGTGCCAGGCGCCCCCGCCAAGCCAGATGAGAAGAAGGACGGCGGCCTTGGAGGCGGGGCGATGCTGGGCATGGGCGTCGCATTCGCGGCCCTGGGCTCCGCCATCGCGTTCATCTCCAAGACAGTGGCGGGCATGACTGGCTTCCAAATCTGGATGATGGTCTTCATCCTGATTCTGGCGCTGCTGCTGCCCCTCTCCATCATCGCCATCATCCAATTGAACCGCCAGGACCTGAGTTCCGTGCTGGAGGGATGCGGCTGGGGCATCAACCTGCGTCTTCGCCTCGACACCAAACTGCGCAGCCAGTTCACCTACACGGGCAAGTATCCGGCCAATGCCGAGGGCACTCCCAAGTCCTATTGGCTGAAAGTGCTCATCTTCATCCTCCTTCTCGTCATCTGCATCAGCGGCGGCTGCAAGTACTACGCAGTCCAGAAGGCGAAGGCGGAGGCGGCGAAAGCCGAGGCCGTCAAACGGGAGGAGGCACAGAAAGCCGCCGAAGCCGCCAAGGCGGAGGACGTCAAGAAGGCCGCCGAGACTGCCAAGCAGGATGCTGAAAAGAAGGCGGCGGAGGCTGCACCCGCGTCCGCTCCGGCCCCCGCGGCAAAGCCATAATTCCCGACCAGTGCCCAATTGACCTGTCTCCCGTCCGTTGGGCATTGGATTGGAATAATCCTTTCCTTCCCGTTACCGTTCACAGACATCCCCCATCTTCCGCCATGCCAATTTATCCCCAAGCCGAACGCGACACCCGCGTCCGGGAATACCTGCCTCCGACACGCCTGGTGCTTGTTCAGAACGTGCAGCACCCAGAGCATCTACTGAGTTCCGCGCCAGTACTCCAGAGCAGCCTGTCCATCCCCCAGTCCGCGCAGTCCATTCTGGCGCCAGGCGGCGCGCTGCTGCTGGACTTTGGAAAAGAGCTGCATGGAGGTGTGCGGCTGGTGACGGACCGCACGGCTGGCCGCATACGCCTTCGCTTCGGGGAGTCCGTCAGCGAGGCGATGGGGAATCCCAACCAAGACCATAGCATCCACGACGAGACCCTTCTCCTTCCCACGTTGGGAGCGCTGGAGTATGGTTGCACCGGCTTTCGCTTTGTGCGTGTGGACAACGTCGGAGACAGCGAACTGATTCTGATTGGCGTGACCGCCGTGGCCCTCTACCGCGACTTGCCCAGAGCAGGCCATTTCCGGTGCAGCGACGAGCGGCTCAACCGCATCTGGGAGACCGCCGCCTATACTGTGCAGCTCTGCATGCAGGACTACCTGTATGACGGCGTCAAGCGCGACCGCCTGGTCTGGCTTGGCGACATGCACCCCGAGTCCAGGGTCATCCTCTCCCTTTTCGATGACTGCTCCATCCTGCCCAAGAGCATGGATTTTGTGCAAATGGCCACTCCATTGCCCAAGTACATGAACACCATGCTCACCTATTCCTGCTGGTGGATCATCAACCAGCAGGAATACTTCCTGCACAAGGGCGACTTGGGCTATCTGGAAACCAAGCGCGCCTACCTGAATGAACTGACCAGACATTTCGCCGCCATGGTCGATGAGAGCGGAGAACTCCACCCCAACGGACATCCGCTCTTCCTGGACTGGCCCACCAGCGTGGACAAACAGGCCGAGGCTGCTGGCGCACAGGGACTGTTCCTCTGGATGTTCCAGGCAGCAGCCGACCTGGCGAAGGCCCTGGGGGATTCGGAACTGGCCGAACTTGCAGCGGCGGCGGCGCGGCGCGTGCGCCGCAATGTCCCTGAGTGCGGCTCCTGCAAGTCGGCGGCGGCGCTCCAGACCATCACGGGCCTGGCCGACCGCCACAACGTGCTCATCACGCACCCGACGGAAGGGGTCAGCACCTTCTACGGCTACTATATGCTGCTGGCGCAGCCTGTTCCCTCCGCGCTGGAGGTCATCCGCAAATACTGGGGAGCCATGCTCGATTTCGGAGCCACCACGTTCTGGGAGGATTTCAACCTGGACTGGACGCGCAACGCCGGCCCGATTGACCAGCTCCCCGACCCCAGACTGGATGACCTGCACGCCGACTTCGGCGCCTTCTGCTACAAGGGTCTGCGCCACTCCCTCTGTCATGGCTGGGCAGGCGGCCCCGCCGCCTACCTTCCCGAGAAGGTGCTGGGCATCCGTGTCACCGAACCTGGCTCCCGGGCAATATCCTTCCAGCCAAACCTGGGGGACCTCGAATACGCCGAAGGCAGTTTCCCGACTCCGCAGGGGGCTATTCACGTGCGTCTGGAAAAAGGCGTTGAGCCCGACATCACCCTGCCGCCAGGAGTGCATATCCAAAACGATGGACAGCCATGTGCATGAGACCGCAACGGTTTCCTCAAGACCATTCACCAATGCCCCCTTCGGGGGACGGCGCTCCCCCAGTCACTGATGACGAAAACACTTTTTTTCAGGAAAAAGACCTGACGCCGATTGACAGTGAGCCCATTTATGGGTATAGTATCCATTGGAGAGGCCTTGCCTATCTCTCCTTCTGAACAGGAAATCACCCATTAGCCATTGACCATTCTTTATGAAAGCCTTCCTGGCCATCGTTAAACAGACCATGCGTTCGGCAATCCGGGCGAAGGTGTTTCACGTCCTGTTTGTGCTGATACTTCTGGCGGTTTTCGGACTTCCGATGACCGTATCGGGGGACGGCACCGCCAATGGTCTGGTGCAGATTTCGCTGACCTACTCCCTGGGGATTGTCCTGACGCTGATTTCCACCACGACGCTTTGGCTGGCGTGCAGCCAGCTTTCGCGGGAAATCGAGGCGTACAACATCCACCTCATCACCGCCAAGCCCTGCCCGCGCTGGAAAATCTGGCTGGGAAAATGGCTGGGCATCTTCCTGATGAACGCCGTCATACTGCTGATTTCGACAAGCTGCATCTTTGCGCTCATCCAGACCCGTGTCTGGTATCTCCATAAGTCAGGCCGTTTCACGGATGCGGAAATCCAGCGGCTGGACAAGGAAATCCGCGTGGGGCGGCGCAGTTTCTACCCGCGTCTGGAACATGTCCAGGAGGAGGTTGACCGCTATTACAAGACCCACAAGGCGGAGATTGACGCCCTGGGCAAGACAGAGGACGAGGTGCGGCAGGAGATTCGCCGCCGTCTCTGGGGACAGAAGCAGGAAGTCGCCCCCGGTGACATGAAGACCTGGACTTACCGCTACGTCTCCGGCATCGGCAACGAACTTTATCTGCGCTACCGCATCTATTCCGGCTCCACCGCTGCCCTTGACCAAAAGGACATGATAGGGGTCTGGGGCGTGAAAGTGCCCGGAGCCCCCGTCAGCGTCGCCGACCCATTCGAGTACGTCCAATCCACCGCCATGGGCGGCACCTTCCAGGAACTGCTCATCAAATCGACCGCCATCGACAAGGGCGACAACAACACCGTCACCATACGGTACTACAATCCCAGCAAGGAGGAGTGGGGGCTGGAGAAGCCGCCATCCGCCATGTTCCAGCAGGCGGACGGGCCTGTGCTGATGGTGAAGGTCGCCTCGTTCCTCAACAACTACTGCCGTGCCATTGCGCTGGCGCTCCTGCAAATCGCCTTCCTTGCGGCCTTGGGCTGCATGGTCAGCGCCGCCTTCTCGACTCCCGTGGCCGCCTTTGTCGCCGTGGCCTATCTGGTCATCGGACTGTCCGTCCATGCCGCCATTGACGCGCCCTTGCAGAATGACGACGGCTCCTACCAGTACAAGAACGTCGCGGAAAAAGCCGCGCATTACATGGCGCGCTGCGTCGGGCACATCGTTGTCTCGGTGGATGACTTGGACGCCACCAGCGACCTGGCGCGTGGGCGCCTGGTGGAAAACGCCCGCCTGGTCAATGCCGTGTTCAGCCTCTTCC
>JAFRLP010000336.1 GCA_017431185.1 Victivallales bacterium
GGGGACGCCGCCGCCACACCCCGGCGGCGGGGACGCCGCCGCCTTAGACGCTAATACACGCTCTCTGGAAAATAGTGCTCCTGGGCGGTGTCGGCGTTGACGATGCGCGACTTCACGATGATTTCGGGGGAGGAAGGCGGAGTTTTGCCGCGCAGGGCCTGGACGGTTGCGTCAATGGCGGTGGAGATCATCTGTGGTGGATAGGTGACCGTCGCCTTGACCAGCGGGTCTTTGTCCAGAATCATTTTCACGACCAGTTTGCTGCCGCCGCCGCCCACAAAGGCGCGGACATCCTGGCGTTTGGATTCGCGGTACGCCTTGATGGCGCCAAGCAGCACATCGTCGTCGCCCGCCCACACGGCGTCGATTTTGGGGTGTTTGAGCAGAAAACTCTCCATCAGGGCCAGTCCTTTCTGGGTATTCCAGCCAGCGGTCTGCGACTCCAGGATGCGAATTCCTGGCGTGGCCTCCAGCGCCTTGCGGAAGCCTTCCACACGTTGGGTGTTGATGGGGCAGGGGATGCCCTCCATGACCAGGATGTCGCCTTTGCCGTCAAGCAGGGACGCTATCGCCTGTCCTGCGGCCTCGCCAAAACTTGTGTTGTCGCCATTGACAAACAAATCCTGGCATGGCTCGGTGAGCGGGTTGGATACAACCGTGAGGAACTTGCCCTGTTGCTTGGCGCGTTTGCAGACGGCGGTGATGGGGCCCGGCTCCTGGGCCATCACGACCAGGGCGTCAATCTCCTTCACCAGCAAATCCTCGATGCTGTTGGCCTGGGCTGCTGGGTCGGGGCTGGTGGCGATCAGCACCTCCACGCCTGCCTCCTTGAGTTTTTTCCGGGACTGTTCGGCTGACCAGACTACCCCTCCTGCCCAGCCATGGGTGGCAGCGGGAATGGAGACGCCAATGCGCAATGTCCGCATTGTGTCAGTACCCTTGCTTGCGCTTTCCTGTTTAGGAGAGCAGCCTGCCAGCAGCAGACCCATTGCCAGACAGCTGAAAAAGATTCTTGACAGTTTCATTGTTCTTCTTCCTTTTCCGAATAAACGACAGGATGGACGGTTTTCTCCGTCGGTAATTCAATCTCAACCACACCTGATGACTCCAGCCGCAACGGAACGGGTTCGGTCATCACTTGAAATTTGACCAGAAAATAGCAGCCGTCTCCCCAGGTGCTTCGGCTGGCTGATTTGACCTCCTTGACTTTCAGTTCCGCAAAGCCTTCCTTGTCGGAATCATACTGGTTGCTGCGGAACCGCGCGTTCTGGCCTTCGTGGATGTAGGGCATGTCCTCCTCCTCGAAATAGGCATAGACCAGTTTGCTGTCGCCGCGGTGGACGGCAGCCGCTGATGTTCCGGCCGTGTAGTAGCCATGCACTGTGTCGGCGTTGGTGATGGTCACGCCGTCGTAGGGGGCGACAATCCGGTAGTATTTGCCGTCCTCCTCCAGCAGCGCCAGTTCCCGGCGGCGGCTGGCAAGTTGGGTTTCCATGGAGGCGACCTCCTGGTTGGCGATTTGCACATAGATGTCGGCCATGCCCTGCTTGACGATGTCGCGGTCGCGCATCTTGCTTTCGTAGCTGCTTTTGGCGTCCTCGAAGGCCTGGAGTTTTTCGCGGTAGGTGAAGTCGGAGATGACCTCATGCTTCTGGAGTTCCTCGTAGGCGGCGACATCCTTGCCCAGGCGTTCCATCAGTTCATGCGCCTGGCGCACTTTCCAGTTGATGTTGCGGAAATCGGCTGGCAGGGGATTGATTTGGGTCAGTTTGCACTGAAGGCGCTTGAGTTTGAGCTGTTCCTCCAACTCGGTGATTTTGTTGCGCGCCGCCTCCACTTTGGTGCGCCATTCCAGGTCGTCGAATTCCAGGATGACGTCCCCCGCCTTCACCTTGGCATGGGAGTAGAAATTGACTTTGCTGACGAAGCCGGAGTACTTGTTGCGCAGGACGGTGCGGCCCTTGCCGCGCACAAAGCCGACGGCACGGATGATGGTCGGCTCCTCTGGCTCCTCCGCTTCCTTCTCCGCCTCTGCTTCCAGAACGGGTGCAGACGTGGCCCCTGCCTGGATTGACGGCGATGGGGCGGAGGCGGCTGTCCGCTGGACAGGCCGTGGCTGTTGGGCATGTTTCTGACAGTCGCAACCGCAGTTCAACACGGGAAAAAGAACGCCGAGCAAAAACAGGAGCAGGACGGCATTGCAGGGGGAAAACAAGCCAGGCATCAAGACAGTTCGTGTGTGGTTCCAGGGAATTCAGGGCGATGTGCAGAGAGTTCCCGTCGTTTCAATTCATTAAAGAGGCAATGCCTCTTTAGTAAAGATACTCTCTGAAAAGGTCTCTGTCAAGCAGGTTCATTGACTTTGGAGGATGCGGGGCAGGTTTTTTCGGAAAAATGCGGGCTGGTGGTTTGCAATTGGGCAAGAAAGGCTCATATTATAAAGCAAGACTGCGGTTCGGGCTCATAGCTCAGTCGGTTAGAGCCGACGACTCATAATCGTCTGGTCGCTGGTTCAAGTCCAGCTGAGCCCACCAGTTTTTCCTCCGTCCTTTTTTTCTGAGGCAGCGGCGGCGTCTTCACCGCCGTCAACACGATGCATGAAACATAGACGACGGCGGCGGGACGCCGCCGCTACTGGAGTATTTATCTGGGATTATGGCGTATGAGGAACTGGAAGAAATTCGCACTGCTTTTGGTACGCCGTGTGCTTCCAGTTTTCGTTTTGGCCTTTGTCCTGCTTGACCTTTATTGCGAGACCCGTGGCTTGCCGGAAAGCGTGGCGAAGTTGCTCTTCCGCATTCCCGACCACTACAGTGTCTTGTTGAAGGGGAAAGAACTCAAGTGCGGCGTTTTGCATGGCCTGCGTCTGGAGGAGCCGCGCTGCTGGGTAGATACGCCCGTCGGTCCGTTGCTGGTGGCCGCCACGGAAGTGGTGGTGCGTCCCAGGCTTTATGCGCTATTGTCGAGTCGCAGCCTGGAGTTCCATCGGGTCCGCGCCGCGAAAATGCGCGTGTTTCTCTTTCAGGGAGACGGGAGTGTTCAGTTCTCCACAGTCGTTGACTCACTTGACTACTTGACGGACAACCTCAATTCGGCGAATTTGAATGCTCAACTTCGCTTCATTGGCATTGACCTTCAGGTTAACTTGAGTTTGCCCGATGTGCGCCAGACCATTGCTTTTCTTCAGGAGCAACTGGCCAGGGAACCCTTGACCCCGGAGCAGATTCAGGAACTGAAGGCGGGCATGACCAGGGTCTCCCGGACGCTTGCCAAATGCGATTTCGGCAGGGGGGACGCCAAGACCTCTTTGAACTTCGTGTTCCATCCTGCCAGTGTTCCTGCGCTGAAGGCACGCGGCGAGTTCAGCGTGGAGGACACGCTGCTGATGGGGGTGATGATTTCCAAACTGCGCGGAAAGGTGCAGTTCGATGGACATAATCTTGAGTTTCGGGATTTGCTTTGGCTGGTGGGGCGCAATGAGTCCCTGGGTGGCTCCCTCACTTATGACTTGAGCAGCAATCTTGTTTCTGGCAGTCTGAATGGCCATGTGCTGCCTGGAACTGCGCTTCAGCTGGCTGGCGCCAATGGCACGGGGCTGGACTTCCTGCGCAACATCTCCACGCCACTGGAGATAAAGGCGGTTCTGCCTCTTGCACCGCCGAACATGACGTCCCTTGCCCCCCAGGTGGAATGCCTGTTGCCGCAGTGCATTGTGGATGGTGTGCGGCTCTATGGCGGAAATCTGCGGCTCGGGCTTCGCCAAGGCTCCCTGCAAGTGCAGGAGGCCTTGCTGAGACTGAACCGGCTGGGCACGGAATATGTCCGTGCCACCGCCGACTGGCAACCGAATGCCGCCCGTGTCGCCGCGCATTTGGAGGGATGCGTTCATCCAGTGCGCCTG
Organism: Victivallales bacterium; assembly: GCA_017431185.1. Next base: position 3,902 of record JAFRLP010000336.1, read on the forward strand.
GCCGTGGAGATGGGGGTGTTGGAGGCAGCCTTTTTGATGGAGTCCATTCCACAGCCAATCTCCTTCCAGGCGGATTTGGCCGAGTCACCCTACGATATCCGCCAGTGGCGAATCGAGTCCACCTGGTCTTTGCCCTTGTTGCGGTTCCAGGAGTGGACAATCAGCAACATGACCACAAAGTTGGGGTTGGACTGCGGGAGACTCCAATTGAACGAAGGGCATTTTTCCCTGAATTCCCAGAATGGCAAAGAGGGGCGCTTTTTCGCATCCTTTGATTTCGGCTCCCTGTTTCAAAAGGAGGAATATTCAACGGCCAGCCAAATCTCGGTCGCCGAACTGTTCAGGAGATTGGGCAACAATCCCCTGGTCATCGATTGCGGGCTGGAAATCGTGGCTCAAGAACAGGGCAGGCAGGTGGAGGGGCTGGCCTGGCAGGGCAACATTACCCGGCGGGAAGGCAGGTTCTCGTTGGACGGGCAGGGCCGCATTTTCCTTGACCGCTGCTACTCCTCATATTGCGGTCGCCATTTTCCCGGCGGCAATATTCTGGCGCGTTTCCGTCATGACGGAAAGCCCCTCGTCTTCTCGCTCGCCATTCCCGACCTCAGTTTCGCCGAAGAGGAGTGGCGGATAACGGGAACGGCCAGTGTGGAGGACCTGGACTTTGACACCACCCATATCCGGCAAGGCTCCTGCCGTTATGACATCGGACCTGCGGGACTGGATATCTCCGATGTTCAGTTCCTGACCAGGGAAGGGGACAAAGGACGACTGGACATCTCTGTCAAGTATCACCCGTTTGTCTTCACCATCAAAGACATCAGTTATCAGGGAGATCCCGAACACATCTCCGCCTTTGTGATTGACTGGGAGGCCATGGACATCTATCGGCAGATTTGGACTGACATTCGCTGGCAGGACATGCCGACTCTGCACATCAGTTCCCTGGCCTATCGCTCCGACACCAGCAATTGGAGTTTTGACCTGGACGGAACAATCACCGCCTCCAAGGCCACCTATCGCACCTTGCAGGGGGAGAATCTGTCGCTTCAGCTCTCCATCCGACTGCCGAGGCAACTGGTCATCAAGCCCATTTCCGCAATGGTCAACGGAGTGGCTTTCTCAGGGGAATGCACCCTTGCGTTTGATGGCACTCCGCAATGTCTTTTCCAGATTTCCAAAGGGGATGGCGTACTGGAGACCCAGCAGTTTCTCTCCGCCTTTAATCCTGCCTGGGAAAAGTATTCCGACAGAATTGTCCTTGGCGAGAACTCCCGTCTGACCTGCAATGGTTCGTTCTATTTGAGCGGTTCCCCGGAATTGCGCCTGGAGGGCAGGATGTCCGCCCCGAACTGCAAGATCCAGGAATGGGAAATGCATGATTTGGAGGAGAACTGGAGCCTTGTGGAGAGCAAACTGTGGTGGAACGTGACCAATTCCACCGTGTTTGCCGGGCAGGTCACATCGACGGGGGAGTTTGACATGGGCAGCGGCAAAGGCGACCTGCTGATCATCGGAAAGAAGTTGAGCTGGGAGCAAATCAGCCAGGCCATCACGCCGGTGGAACGGTTGCGCGCCGTTCAGCAAAAGGACAATGCGGGAAAGGACAGGAACAAGCGCTCTGCGGCTCCGCTGGTTCTCAAGCCCATTCCTGGATATGTCAATTTTGAGTGCCGCCTGAACCTCCTCCAGAATTGGGCGGGGCGGCCATTGCATCTGGAGGGTGACGGGAGGCTTGCCCTGCGTGAGGCCGACCTTTGGCAAGTCCCGATGCTCAAGCCGCTGGGCTGGCTGCTTGGCAGTGCGGGCACTGGTAAAATCACCCGTGTGGATGCCGAACTGCGCTTCCTGGGCAACCATCTCTACATTCCATCCATCCTTACGGACGGAACCATCATCGCGTTGTCTGGCCGCGGTGACTACTCCTGGGAGAACGACTATGTGAATTTTGCCATTTCCGGCGAGGCGCTCAAGAACATCACCTTGCTGAATTACCTTTTTGCCCCGCTGACCTGGGCATTCAACGCCGAACTGGTCGGCCCGCGCAAAACCGCCGAATGGGAATTGCGCAGTTCCCTGCGCAAATGGATTCCCGGTTTCAATTGACTCTGAAAAGCATCTCAACGAAACATGAAAACCTACGAGGAAAGAATGGCCTGGTTCAAACAGGCCCGCTTTGGCATCTATGTCCATTTTGGCCTGTATAGCCTGACTGGACGCGGGGAGTGGACGATGTACTCCGAACGCATCCCCTTCAAGGAGTACAGCCGCTTGGCTGACCAGTTCCAGCCCGCGGCTGGCTGCTGTGACGAATGGTGCGAGGCGGCGCGCAGGGCGGGGGCGAATTACATTGTGCTCACCACCCGTCATCACGAAGGCTTTTGCCTGTTTGACAGCAAGGTGTCCGACTACACCAGCGTCAGGCACGGCGCACACCGCGACATTGTGGCGGAGTTTGTGGCGGCCGCGCGCCGCCACGGGCTGCATGTGGGGCTGTACTACTCTCTGCTGGACTGGCGTTTCCCCGGCTATTTCGAGCCGGAGAAGTACCCTGAGTCGGCCAGGGAGATGGTGGAGCAGGCGCACGCCCAGGTGCGTGAACTGATGACCAACTACGGCAAAATCGAGGTCCTGGAGTATGATGGCGGCTGGGATTCCAAACTCTGCTGGAGCAGGGAGCGGCGCGCCGCCTTCTGGCGCTCCCGCGAACTCAATGACATGGTGCGCTCGTTGCAGCCGGACATCATCATCAATGACCGTGCCAATGTCGATGAAGACCTGGAGACCCCCGAGCAGGTCGTGCGGGCGGGCAAAAGCCGCGTCTCCGAAAGCTGCATGTGCATCGGCGACTCCTGCGGCTGGGGGTACACCCGCTTCAACCCCAACTGGAAAAGCGCGGAGCAGCTGCTCCAGCATCTGGTCATGGCCTCTCAATTGGGGGGGAATTACCTGCTGAACATCGGACCGCAGCCGGATGGCCGCATCCGCAATGAGGAGTATGAACGCCTTTCGGAACTGGGCAAATGGCTTGCCGTGAACGGCGAGTCCATCTATGGTGTCGAGTCCTGCGAGCTCATCGGCGCCAGCCAGCCTGGCTTTGTGGACCTCAATCTGCAAGGCCCCTGGACACGCCGCGGCTCCACCGCCTACTGGATGATTTTCCGCTGGCCAGGCCAGGTCGCCACCGCCGTCCGAGTCGCCACCGCCCCGCGCGCCGTCACCTTGCTCCAGACGGGGGAGGCTCAGCCTTTCGAATGGAGTCCTGCCACCAGGCGGCTCATTGTACGCAATCTGCCTGCCCTGCCGCCAGACCCGCTTTGCACTGTCCTGAAATGCGACTTTGACGAAGTTCCCCGCCGTGCTGTCGAAGAGGACCTCGCCGCCTGGATCTGATTGCGGGCGGTGGCTATTCAGCCCCCCAGGCTACTTCCATCCGCGCGGCCTAAAGGCCTCGCGGGCAGGTTGGGGACTTGCGGGCAGGTCGGGGACTTGCGGGCAGGTCGGGGACTTGCGGGCAGGTCGGGGACGCGCTTCAGGCATGTAAAAATCAGATGGCGAATCTGAAACAGAACGAATTGCGCAGGGGCTTCAGGCCTTGCCGTAACGTCTCTGGCGGGTGGCGTAGGCCTCCAGCGCCTGCTTGAAGGTGTCCTCGTTGAAGTCAGGCCAGAGGACGGGGGTGAACCAGAATTCCGAATAGGAGGCCTGCCAGAGCAGGAAGTTGGAGAGCCGTTCTTCCCCTGCGGTGCGGATGATGAGGTCGGGGTCGGGCAGGTCTGCGGTTTGCAGACGGCTCGCCACCAGTTCCTCGGTGATGTCGGCGGGATGGAGGCGGCCTTCCGCCACTTCGCTGGCCAGTTGGCGGGCTGCGGCAGTGATTTCGGCGCGTCCGCCATAACTCAACGCCAGGGTCAGATGGTGGCGGGTGTAGTTGGCGCTTTCCTGGATTTGCCGTTGGAGCCGTCCGCGCGCGGGCTGGGGAATCCTTGCCAAATCGCCGATGACGCGCAGGCGAATCTCATATTCATGGAGTTTGGCGGACTGCTTTTCAAGAAAGTCCGCCAGCAGGGACATCAAGGCCCCGACCTCCATGGGGGAGCGCTTCCAGTTCTCGGTGCTGAAGGCGTAGAGGGTCAGGTAGCGGATGTCGTATTTGCGGCAGCACTCCAGGGTGCGTACCACGGCGTCTGCGCCCGCGCGGTGCCCGTCGGTACGGGGCAGACCCTGTGCGGTCGCCCAACGTCCGTTGCCATCCATGATGATGGCGATGTGTGCTGGATAGGAGATGGAGGCCATTATTTGAGAGGGGATGTGGGGCTTTTGCGGATTGCCGTCTTGTTTCCTGGCAAAACTGCATTAAATTAACTTGTTTTAGGAAAAATGCAAATAGGCGACTGCCGACGATGTTGATAACCAGTTTACAGAACCCCAAATTGAAGCAGGTGGTGAAGTGGCGAGACCGACGCGACCGTGACCGCGCCCAGGTCGTGCTGCTGGAGGGCTACCGTGCCTTGTCCCGTGCGCTTGCCGCGGGGTTTCCTGTACACGAGGTCTTCTACTCTCCCGCTCACTATCTGGGCACGAATGAGCCTGAACTGCTGGCACGGCTGGAGGGGCAGGGGGCGCAGCTGGTCGAGGTCGCCCCTGAACCTTTCGCGAAGATGACCTACCGCGACCGTCCCGAGGGGCTGCTGGGCATTGGACATCAGACCCACCGCACCCTGGCGGACATTCCCAAGCGTGACACCCCCGCCTTTCTGCTGGTGGCGGAGCAGATTGAGAAGCCTGGCAACCTGGGGACCATGCTGCGCTCCGCAGACGCCGCAGGCGTGGATGCGCTGGTCTTGTGCGACCCCCGCACGGAC
>JAFRLP010000337.1 GCA_017431185.1 Victivallales bacterium
GGCAATCAATGAGGATTCCGAAGATATCATGACACAAGCCATGCTCTCGTTGACGAGTCTGATGAACACCCTTGAGAATAACTGTTGTTATCCTGGACTGGTGATAAGAAACACTTTCCTGGAAGACTGTCCATCCCAAATGAAGCATTTGCTTTTAGCCTATCCATTTTTGTGGGAAGAGGGCCTTGAAAGCATTTCAGTTAAGAAGACGCAGATTCGTTTTTTGCAACTTATGCCGATTTCCGATGCAGAAGCTGATTTCATCAGCAACAACGGGTACGATGCATTTGAAAATAAACTGGAGGAAGCCGAGGTGCTTTACAATGATTTCTACAGGCAGTCCTGTGTATAGGAAGCAATAGGGGAAGATTACATATCGGCAGAGATGGCTCGTTGGAAGCAAGATAAATGAACTTCCTCTATTCCGTGCCACGCGGTTGAAATGCGCCGTTGGAGGTTATATTAGATGAGTGACGAATCTTGAGTATCAGTGTATTAGTGCAAACCAAACAATGACAATTCACTTTGGAAAAGAGAAATGGTTGAAAGTCGCCCAATGGGTTCTCCTGGTGGGCTGCTGGCTGCTGATTGTGAATATGCTGGGCGGTTCTGCCAAATATGCATCCCATCAGGTATTTCTGGAACTAGGGCCTGAAAAGATTGTCGGCACGCAGAATGTCATTTATCAGGAAGCACCTGATTACTTGTATACCAATCCCATGGCGATGTTTCGTTTACATTTTCATTGTCTGGCTGTGCGATTTGGGGTGACACTGCTGGTGGCGGCGTTGGCGACTGGTCTGGTCTGGGCATATAAGTTGCTCTTCAAAAGAAAGGTATGGACAACGACTCTGAAGGTCGTCTTCTGGTGTGCGATGGGGCTTGCGCTCCTTTATTTGGGGATGGTTTGCGTCTGGGAATGGGGACAGGCCTGGAATTGGCTCCTGCTCTACGCTATATTTTATCCGCGTTGGTCCCCAAAAAGTTTTTTCAGGCAAATAAAAAGTGTTTTCACGGCAATGGCAATGATTACTGCCCTCGTCATCTTGGGCTGGCAGAGGATGGAACTTCAGTCCGCAAAACGACGCTATGACGCTTTTTGGGACTCGATGAAAAAATGTGTTACACAGGAGAGCTTTGTGAAGTCGTTCGGGGAACCAGCCACCATTTGCAGGAATATTCCCGAGGAAGAAAAGGAATGGTTTGACAGCCTGGCAAATTTCGATGCCTCCCTCTGGCACCCTGGAAAAACGCTGGCGGCATTCATTTCTCCGCAAATGCCCAACATCCTCCTTCTTCCCTGGTTTGACGACGATGGCAATAGAATAGCCCTCGCCTGGTGTGATTTCACTCCTGAACGCAAGGAGCTTCTGGACAAAAAGCGGGAAGTAACAAGAGACGGCGGACCATGACAGTTCCAGAAGACATCAAGAGAATCATCTATCCGAAATACTCCCGACCGACAAGGCTGAGCGATCCTGGCTCTGATTTTTCGCAGGAGGAACTTAAGGCGATTATCCATAAGACTGATGCCGACTTGACCGATACGGATTTGATTTGCATCTTTCAGAGTTTCTTGCCCGCTGGAGAGTATCGGGAATCCGTCTATTTCCTGCCTCTGGCACTGAAGCATATTTGCGACGCTGATGACGACGGGGCGTCAACGCTATGTGATAATCTGCTTAGATGGATTGGCGAACAGAAGACAAACCTCGAACAGGATGATCTTTATGACCGATTGTCAGCCTTCTTTGAAAGTCTGTTTGCTGAACTGACATCAGCGTTCACATTGCAAGATGATTATCCTGAAAACTGCAATCGGACAACAACGATATTTGACACGTTGAACTCTTGCTCTCCTGGCAGTGGAGACTTGTTGCTGCGCAAATATGTAGAAAATGTGGAAAACTATGAGCAGGCGGCATGGCTGGTCTTTTTCCTTCACGAGAATCTTTACGGTCTTCATCGCAATTCCGCATTTCTGAAAAATATTGCCAGCGACAAGACTTTGCTGAAAAAAGCATACGACCTCATCGTTGCCAAGGCAATGAACGATGATAATCTTCTGAATTTCTGGGATAAACGTCTAACTTCCTGTGGAATATGATAAAAATGAATTGAACAGGAAACATTATCTGGAAGGAGATGGCATTGCCGCTCCAAAAGTTACAAGATGCACAATTCTCTTGACGGGGGATGGTGGAATCGGAATTTAATAACACTTGGTAATACTGATTCCTGTTGAAATACAGCGAGTTACAACGATAATAGAATCTTGAAAACAGGTGGATTTAGTGGTAGGACTTCCGCTTAGCGGGGGGAGAATGATTTGAAAAATCCCCGTCACCCCGACCATCCATTTCCCATCAGCCCTCAAGTCCTCTTAGCTTTTGAGGGCTTGTTGCTTTATGATAATATGCTGTTATCAAGGTATTTATGCGGTTATTTTCGGCTTCGCTTTCCGCCCCCTCAAGCACAACATATTCTGTCAGCGAGGGCGTCGGCAGTACGACCACTCACAATTCACGGATTCAGGTTTATGCTTGTTGCGTTTCTTCAAGTCCAAGCGACAGGAGTGCGTTCCGCGTGACCGTCGCCTGGAGACGGCGGAGGAAAGTGTAGTCGATGCTGTCGCCTTCCCTGAAATGAACGAAGTCGAATTCGGAGGTCGCCAGAAGCGAGCCGGGGGCGATGATGGTCATCGCCCAGCAGACGGCGGTCATGCGGTCGTCGTTCTCCGAGATTTTTACGTAGATGTGGCAGAAGGTTTCGATAATCTGACGGGCGATGTTCTCATGTCTTTTCCCCTGCCATTGGGAGGTAAGCAGTGCGCGGAGCAACAAGCGAATCACCCATCGCGGCTGACCTTCCGCGCAGAGAATGCCATAGTAGAGGTCGATAGTGTCTGCCACCATCTGGCGGCTTCCGTCGCGAGTGGCGAGGAGGGATTCGTTCTTCTGGTAATACCGTTCAATGCGTCCGTCGTCCCATAGGCGGAGCGCATATTCGCGCACGGCCTCCACCAGCCCTTCCTTGTCGCCGAAGTGGTAGCGCACGGCGTTCGGCACGGCTCCCGCGAGGTCGGCGATCTCCCGCACCGTCACCGCCTCCACGCCACGCAGGGAGAACAATTCCCCCGCCGCGTTGACGAGACGCGCCCTGGTCTCTTCGGATACCTTGTATGTACAGTGTTCCATATTCGCCTCGATGAATGAGTTTCTCTTGCGGAACTTACTGATTTCCAACGCCAATTATGCTTCTGGCACGCCGCGCAGTTTGTCTCATGCCGGGTTGAACTTGTCTTTGGGCTGTCGGCAGCGAGGGCACTTCCAGTCGGCGGGGAGCTTCTCAAAGGGCGTGCCCGCCGGGATGCCGTGGTCGGGATCGCCGACGGCGGGGTCATAGACCTGCCCACAGACTGAGCAGATATATTTTCCGCTGGCGGTCTTGAAGATGATTTCGCCAGGCGGGATAACTTCCGGCGGGTTGGACAGATCGACCACCCGTTTTGCCTCCAGATTCTCGTAGCCCAGCGGAGTATGGGTGGAAAGATAGACGGTGGGATGGTGCGCGATGAAGTCGCGGATGCGGTCCAGCGTCTCCCGTGCGGCGGCCTTGTCCTCGAAGACGATGGAAAGTTTGTTGGCGTAGAGTGCCTCGTCCGTGTAGGTCACGTCGCCGTGGATCAAGTAGAAGAGGCCGTCGCTTTCCACGATGACGATGCTGTTGCCTGTCGTGTGGCCCTTGGCCTTGATGTAGGTGACGCCGTCGGCGATTCGCTGGCTCTCTGGGAAGTTGTAGTATGCACCGTCGGTGAAGGAGACAGGCGTGACGTTCGGGAGGTGCTTCAGCTCGTCTGCACCGCATTCCTCCTGGCTGGCGTAGATTGTGGCGTTCGGGAAGAACTCCAGCTTGCCGGTATGGTCGACGTGCTTGTGGGTGACGAGAATTTTTGAGACTTGTTCCGGGCGGTAGCCAAGGTCGGCCAGTGCATCCAAATAATCCTTGATAGGCGTGCCCAGGTAGATGGTCGCATCAGGCGTGGCGACGGGGGCGGGAAAACCCGTGGGCAGACCAGTGTCCACCAGAATGACTTCCGTACCATTGTCGATAACGTAGTTCTGAAGGCAGGAACGGTAGCGCACGGAGGCGTCGAACTTGTCCATGCCATCCTCGCCGCCAAAGGCGAAGGGCTGTGTCATGAAGCCGTTTTCAAAGAACTTGACTGCCTTGATTTTCATGGTCTTTCTCCTTGGTTCTCGTTTGAAGATTGTAGAAATGGCGGATGATTTCTTCTTAATATATTACAGAAAGAATAAATTTCCACCAAAATTTGGTTTGAACGCATAAAAGTCTGCCTGATATCTCTGCCAGACGGCAGACGCGAGTGTAACAAAGAGGATAGCCTGATAGCCGTGCGGCGACGGGTATGCCTTGTGTTCTTTCTAGCGGTACGCTAATTTTTTTCGCGCAGCCGCGGACACGTACCCCTGCGTAGTCAGGTGATTTCCAAGAGTATGGCCCTACAAATCCTACGGGAGCTGCCGCCCCCGTACCCCTGCGTAGTCAGGTGATTTCCAAGAATATGGTCCTACAAATCCTACGGGAGCTGCCGCCCCCGTCCCCCTGCTTAGTCAGGTGATTTCCAAGAGTATGGCCCTACAAATCCTACGGGAGCTACCGCCCCCGTACCCCTGCAGCTTGAAAAAAC